>JAGRBZ010000803.1:358-2425 GCA_020433805.1 Anaerolineae bacterium | reverse complement strand
GGTTAACACGGCAGCGACCGTTGCCAGCAGTGGAGCCACGCCCCCGCTAAAAGCAGCCGCGATGACCAGCAGCAACGGCAGGATATGGCCCAGAACGACGGCTCCGCCCCAGAAATGGTTCTTGTATTTACCGTGGCTAATGTCGTGCGCGGCCCGGGCGGCAACTTCCGAGGCGTGGGGCATCCCGAACTCGCCCAGCAGGGTCACGAACAGATCAACGATTAACGCGACGCCGAATATCCACAGCAGTGCTGTAAACAGGGTTGCGCCCAACGGAATAAACAGCCCAATCGCCAACAGCACGCCTGAGCCGACCATCAACGCTTGAATGACCAGGTGAGCGGGTAGCAGCGTGCTCTGCCACAGGTCGCGCCCTTCGGCCTGACCAAATAGAAAGGCGGTATAGACGGCGGAACCCAGCGCCAACACAAAGCCAATCACTAAGAGCGGCAATCGCACCGCCGCGGCCAATCCGCTGTCAATGAAGCCCAGGTAGGCGGCACCTTCCAGCAAAAACCACAATCCAGCCATGCCGGAGAAGCCCATCAAGATAAACGCGCCTCGGGCCAGCCACGATTTGAGCTGCGGTCGGAAGACGATGCGCAAAAAAGTCTGCGGCTTTTCGAGGTCGATGACCAGCAGCAAGGTCGTCAAGCCGATGAAACCCAGCGCCACAAAGTTACCGACCAAAGCCAGCAGCGGATCGAACTCGACCACGTTGAGGCCAAAAAAGATAGCCAGTAAGCTAAAGACACCGCTGCCGATACCTTTGGTGACAAGATAAGCCGGTACGGGCCAATGCCACGGAACTTTATGCTGGGCGTTGTACGTGGTCTGCACCATATGCTCGGCCACACGGCTTTCGCCAATATGGATAGGCCCTTGACTGGCGGAGCCGACACCCTGCGCGGTCGGCGTTCGAATCGGTGTGCCGGAGGAGGCGGTTCGGGTTGCGGCCTGAAGCGGAATGATTTCTATGGCGTGGTGACCGTTGCCATTGCCGTTACCGTTGCTAAATGCCACCGCTTGCTCTGAGATGAGGTCAGACCACATAAAATTGGCCTTGGTCGCGGTCGGGGTCAGGCCGATGTCGTCGCCTTCGATGTAGAAGAGTTTGGGGGCGGTGCCTTGCTCCGGTTTACGGACGCTAACCTGCTCGCGGGTCAGCATACGGCTAATCTCGCTGCGGGGATCGTCCAAGTCGCCGGCAATAATCGAGTGGGTAGGGCAAACGACCACGCAGGCCGGTTCGAGGCCGATATCGGTGCGGTGGGAGCAATAATGGCACTTGGCCGCGCTGTGAGTGTTGGGGTCGATGTAAATAGCGTCGTAGGGGCAGGCTTGCATACAGGCTTTACAGCCGATGCAGACTTCGGGGTCGAATTCGACAATGCCGTCGTGCCGCTGGTACATGGCAGTCACCGGGCAGATGCGCACGCAAGGAGGGTTGGCACAGTGGTTACAGCGGGTTACCTGGAAATAACGTTTGTTGTTGGGAAACTCGCCCTTTTCCACGTATTTAACCCAGGTACGGTAAACACCAAGAGGGACTTCATTTTCCGACTTGCAGGCCGTGCTGCACGCATGGCAGCCGATGCAGGTCTTGTTGTTTATAATGAAGCCATAATTCATTCATTCCTCCTTGGAATAAGTGTAATCTATGCGGATTTGATGGCGTAAGACCTGACAGGTTTTGTAAGTTTAACTTGGTGTAATGACAGGGCCGAATGGACTATAACTTACTCCGTACATTATCTTCGGAAACCTGTAAGGTCTGCTTTCTTTGCGGTTTTGGGATTATTTTTGAGTCGGATAGAGCATGCTTAAATTGTAATCGAAATGACGTGGCGGCGTCATCCCTTATCGTAGGGGTTTGAGTCACCCATTTGGGGGATATTGAGGGGAGGTAAAGAACAGGATGGGCAGTTTATGTCATTTCGAAGCCGAAGGCGAGAAATCCCTCAGATATTTCAAGACACGAGGCATTCGCAGGGAAAAATGCACGTTGTTGCTTCAAATTTTTCCAACCGGACATCGTTTCAGGCGTATCGTCACAGGGATTTCTCC
>JAGRBZ010000803.1:0-348 GCA_020433805.1 Anaerolineae bacterium | reverse complement strand
GGTGATAAGGAGATTTGTAAGGTTAATCTCCTTATCTCTAATCTCCAATCTCCTGTTCTCCTATTAATTTATTCCAGCGAAATCAACCCCTGCCGCACGCCTTCCAAAACGGCCTGGGTGCGGTTGGGCTGGTCGAGCTTGCGGAGAATGTTTTTGACGTGGGTGCGAACCGTTTCCTCACTAATGTGAAGCTGCTCGGCGATGGCGCGATTGGTGGCGCTGGTGGCCATGTTTTGCAGGATAGATAACTCGCGGGCGGTGAGCGCTGTTTGCATCAAGGCCGGTGAGGCGAGCAAGTTGCGGTTATAGCGGATCAACGCTTGCGTAACGTGGGGATGGAAATAGGCC
>JAGRBZ010000802.1 GCA_020433805.1 Anaerolineae bacterium | reverse complement strand
GCCGAAGGCGTCGATTTGATCTGGAATCCGACGACCGAGATTGTTTACCCGTCGCTTTTTCAAACGCATGTTGAAGTTGAGCAGATAACGCGCGTGCTGGAGGGTGCGGCTCGTCCCGGCCATTTTCAGGGCGTGACTACCGTCGTTAGCAAACTGTTTAATGTTTTTCAGCCCAATCGCGCTTACTTTGGACAAAAAGATGCGCAACAGGTGGCCGTCATTAAACGGATGGTGCAAGACTTGAACTTTAATCTTGATATTGTTGTGTGTCCCATTCAGCGCGAAGCGGACGGCCTGGCAATGAGTTCGCGCAACGTCAAACTATCACCGGAAGCCCGTGAGCAGGCTCTCTGTTTACATCGTGCTTTGTCAAGAGCGACAGCCGCTTACAAAGAGGGCGAACGGACCGGCAATAAACTCCGGCAAATGATGATCGATGAGATTGAAAAGGCCAGTTTGGCCCGGTATGATTATGTAAGTGTCGCCGACCCGGAAACGCTGGCCGAGTTGGATACGGTTGGCGACAAAGCGTTGTTTTCACTAGCCGTGTTTGTGGGCGGCGTCCGGTTAATCGACAATATGATTTTTCCCTGAAAGGCCATCACGGTAACTATGCTTCCAGATTTGCCGATTCATGTGGTACTCACGTTTATCTTGATTACGCTTATCGTTTTCTTCTGGTTTGTATTTGGCCTTTTCCAAGCCTCGCAGCACCTGGGTGATATAAGAATACGAAGAAATGTCGGTATAGTTATTATGGCTGTTGTGATGTGGTTACTCATCCAAGGTGCTCTTGCCTACAGCGGCTTTTACCTGGATTTCGATAGATTTCCACCTCGACTGCTTGTGTTCGGTATCTTTCCGGTGCTCATCATGTTTATTGCCGCTCCATTTCTCATCTCGGCAAAAAGCCGGTTTATTCGGGCAATTTCTCTGGAAGGATTGACCTACATTCAGGCTGTCCGCTTTCCGGTAGAGATTGTACTGTGGTGGCTGTTTATATACGGAGCTATCCCCAAGTTGATGACCTTCGAGGGCCGGAACTTTGATATTTTGGTCGGTATTACCGCCCCGCTCGTCGGCTACTACTGTTTCACCCGGCCGAAGGCCCCGCCCACGTTGGCTTTGCTATGGAATTACCTGGGGTTGGCTCTCTTGTTTAACATTGTCATCAACGCCATCCTTGCTGCGCCGACGCCACTGCAACAATTTGGCTTTGATCAACCTAACGTGGCCGTTGTCTATTTTCCTTTTATCTGGTTGGGTGTGTTTATTGTGCCGGTGGTGTATGTGGCTCACATTATCAGCATCAAGCGGTTATCGGGTGGTAGATAGTTGGTTTGTTAGATAGAGGGTTAACTAGACTGCTGCCAGATAAGGGCAACGTTCTTAAAGGCACTATGGAACAGGGCGATGCAATACTCTGGCGGGTCAAATGTGGTTTTGAAGTACCATTGGATTGCGGGGTTGGAGGGCTGTGCCGCAATGTCAATGAGTTGGTTATGATTTGCGTCAGCGATATATCTATCGCCATCGGGGCTTAAAGGTTGGCTCTTTAATTGGGCGAGACGCGCCAACTGCTCGGTGACCGACTGCTCGTCGACACTGCCGGCTACGTGTATAAGTTTGCCGTCCAATAGTAACGCATAACCAATCGTGTTATCCCCACCAGCTTCTTGCCCCCGCGCCAGAACGCCTTCACTATCCCAATTGGTCATAATCGTTCGAAGACAATCCTCAATTTTATTGCGTGAATTCGCGTTAGCGATAGTGTAGTTGAGAATAGCGTACGCCCCCACCGACATCATCGCCCATAAATATTGGCGCACGCCGCTTTTAACCAGTGAATACAGCTTATCTTCGGTAGCTTCCGCTTTGGTAAAATAGCCGCTAATTTCGTACCGATCAATAACTTTCCGCTCTGGCGCTACACCCGGCTGGCCCGTGCGAACAAAGAGCTGCGTGAGGCGATTGTTCATATCCTCACGAACGTATTGACACAACTCCAAACCGGCAGTGTCGCTTTCCATGACAACATCAACAAAAATAACGGCTAGCCTCGATAAGTAATGATCGGGCCGCTTCTTTAGAAATTCAATCGCCTCGGCCTTACTCTCAGCCGTATGTATTTTTAAGGGCAGGCCGTACACCTCAAAATCCTTCATAGCCAGTTTGGAAATAGCAAGTACATCGGGTTCATCATCCACTAAAAGAATTTCCCATTCCGTAAAAAACATTGTTGTTCTCCTTGTCGTTGCGCATTTAGAATTATGCCGGATATTGATTTATAACGATCTCTGTACCCTTTGGGAAAAGATATATCGATAAACTTTATTGCTTGGGGGGGCCGTTTGTGCCTTTAAGGTGATTTTAGAGCGTACAGTAAAACGGTGTTGACGAAGCGATATGAAATAAGGAGGGTCACGCTTTAGA
>JAGRBZ010000801.1 GCA_020433805.1 Anaerolineae bacterium | reverse complement strand
CGGGAAGTGGGTCATATACTCATCGTACGGCAAAATCGAGACCGACTCGGCCCCGAAGAAGTTGTTGTACCAGATGCCGAGCAAGCCCATGACCGCCGGAAGGTTTTGCTCGACCGGCGTGGTGCGGAAATGCTCATCGACCTTGTGAGCGCCGGTCAGCAGCGCCTCGAAATTATCCATGCCGATGTAGAGCGCAATCGACAGGCCGATGGCCGACCACAGCGAATAGCGCCCGCCGACCCAGTCCCAAAACTCAAACATGTTGTCGGTGTCGATGCCGAACTTGGCTACCCCTTCGGTGTTGGTTGACAGTGCCGCAAAATGTTTGGCGATGGCTGCCTCATCCTTGGCTGCTGCCAGAAACCAGTCGCGGGCGGAGTTGGCATTGGTCATGGTTTCTTGGGTGGTAAAGGTTTTCGAAGCCACCAAAAAGAGCGTCGTTTCCGGATCGACGGCCTTTAAGGTTTCGGCCAGGTTGGTGGCATCGACATTGGAGACGAAATGGACGCGCAGACCAGGCTGGGCGTAGGGTGTGAGGGCCGTCGTCACCATTTTCGGCCCCAAATCGGAGCCGCCGATGCCGATGTTGACGATATCGGTGATAGCCTTGCCGGTGTAGCCTTTCCACGCGCCGGAGCGCACTTTGTCGCTAAAGGTGCGCATTTTGGCCAGCACGCGGTTGACCTCGGGCATCACGTCTTCACCATCGACCAGAATGGGCCGGTTGGAGCGGTTGCGTAGCGCGACATGAAGCACCGCTCGCTGTTCGGTGTTGTTGATTTTTTGGCCGCTGAACATGGCTTCAATTTTGTCGGTTAACCCGGCTTCTTGGGCCAAGATATAGAGCAGCGACATGGTTTCTGCCGTAATCCGGTTCTTCGAGTAGTCGAACAGAATATCTTCAAATTGCAGTGAGAATTTTGAAAAACGGTCGGGGTCTTCGGCGAATAAATCGCGCATGTGAAGCCCTTCTATCGTTTGTTTATGCTCGGCTAACGCCTGCCAGACCGGCGAGGTGATCAGTGTGGACATTTTTTTACTCCTCTCTGAGATGCGTAATAGGTAATTTACTGCGCTTATGTTGCTGTCCGAACGGGGGTAGGGGGTAGGTAGTAGGGATTAAGGGTGGAACTGAAACACGTTTTCTTTGCTATTTCCCGAATACGGATGCAACTAGGGTTACTTAGGGCAACAAACACCCAAATTATAGATGAGCGGAGAGATTTTACCAAAAGCGCATCTGACGCTCCATCGTTGGTAAGTTGTGGCTGGAGCATTGGTTGACCATTGGACAATGGAGGCAGGCATTATGGTACTATTGTCATGCAAACCAGTTGCCACGTTACAAACAAAATTACAGAAAAATTACTCTAGCCAAAGACATTCGTTCTACCCCCTGAGCTTACCTCCATGCCCGATTCCCCCGCTCGGGCAGTAACGTGGCAACTGGAATTTTGTAATGACCGGCAGTTCGTTACGTATTGATCCATAGGGAACTTTTTCAACGTGAATAACGTAATGCATATAGCGGTACAAAAATAGTACAAGAGAGCGAGCGTGATGATAGACTTAACATATCGACAGTTAACCGGAATTGGTTTTGGCAGCGTCGTTGGGTTGGCTCAAGGATTGATTGTATATGGGGTAGGCCAGATGATTATTGGGGCGACCATGTTTACCCAATCGGGGCTAAGTTCTGATGTGCTGTTGATGTCTTCAGGACTGCTTATCATCATTTTGGCGGCGATTACCAGCATCAGCGGTTTCGCCGGTGGCGTACTGGCCGGTATTTTAGGCGGCGGACTCATTAGTGGCGCACAGATTGGTGCCCTTAGCGGGGTTATGGTTGGGCTGGCGAGTGTAACCCTGGCCGGGGAATCTTTTAGCGGCATTTATGCCGGGTTAACGGCGGGTTTAGTAGCCGGTCTTATGGCCGGAGCCGTGGCCGGCGGGATTAAGCTTTTAGTTCGAGAAGAGAGTTATTTGTAGTATAGCTGGAGATTAGAGATTGGGAGATTGGCTTTACAAGTTACCCAATAACACGCTGAGTTGCTCTATCACCGCATCTGAAAGACCCACCCCTTGTAAAAACGAGCGCGGTATCTTTCCTTTAGAGCGAACCATCGCATGGACATCGAGGTACGATGAAGCCTGATGTTTGATCACATCCAAGCCTTTAACCTCGCTTAAATCCACCCCACCGAAAAACGTGCCGCCCAGTCGGGCTTCACTTAAGTCGGCCCCGGCCAGGTTGGCCGCGCTCAGATTGGCCCGTTCCAAATTGGCTTCATACAGGTTCGACATAGCCAGGTTGGCTTCAACCAGATTGGCCCCGAATAAATTCGACACGCTCAAATCGGCTGTTGTGAGCTGAGCGTGCTGGAGTTGAGCCTGGCTTAAATTAGCCCGGCTCAGATTTACACCACTAAGATCC
>JAGRBZ010000800.1 GCA_020433805.1 Anaerolineae bacterium | reverse complement strand
TTAGTTTATACCCGTTCAGCATTTCTGTCAATACCAAATTTTGTGTTCGCCTGCCTAAATGTTGTTTTCAAAGAACGCCTATGCTATACTGTGCCGCATGCCTCAACCCCATCGGATTCAACGAATTCAATGGCTGGTCCCTGTCGTGCTGTTTGCTTTGTCTTTAGCGGTACGGCTCCCCGGACTGGACGGCTTCATCACCGCCGATGAACCAAAATGGATCGACCGCTCACGTTGGTTTGCTGTCGGTTTGCTGTTTCCCGAACAGGAGTGCCCTCCGGTTGATTATGGCCGCGAGGAACCGACGCAGGGACTCAGTTGTACCCTGCAAATCGGTTATCCCGGTGTCACGACTATGTGGGCCGGAGCGATTGGATTGCTGCTGCATTATTGGCAGGTTGTCCAGCCCACCGGCGTTGACCTGGAGACGTTTTTAACCGGTCTATCCAATTACATGCTCGATACCACGGTTATTGCGCCATCGCGTGCTCCATTTGCGGTTGTAGGGGCGCTGTTTGTGGCCCTGCTGTACGTTTTTCTGCGAAGGCTTTTCAACTTTTGGGTGGCGATCATCGCTGCTTTGATCATCGCACTAAGCCCTTATCAAATTGCCCTCTCTCGCGTTGTTCACCACGATTCATTCAACACCATGTTTATGATCCTGTCGCTGCTGGCGCTAATTGGCTATTGGCTGCGCCGCTGGCCCTGGTACTGGCTACTTATCTCGGCTGTGCTGGGTGGATTGGCCCTCTTGAGCAAGCAGGTGAGTTGGTTTATGCCGCCGTTTGTGGCAGTGGTGGCCGGATTAACCTGGATTTACCGCTGGGGCGAGGCTGTGCCGCCGGACGGACAGCTTCGCTATCTGGTCGGCGGACAAAATGGGCGTACAGTTGCCCGGCTTTTGGGCGAGGGTATTCTATGGCTTGTTGTTGCGGCGCTCACATTTGTAGCGCTCTTTCCGGCCATGTGGGTTATTCCTGGTGAAGCTCTGACCACCATTTTTATCAACAGCACCCGGCTGGTGGAAGAAGGCCATTCTCATTTCTTCTTCGGTGAAATTTCGTTCGATCCGGGGCCACTCTTTTATCCGGTCGGCTGGGCTTTGCGAGCAACACCTTTTGAGATCATCGGATTGATAGGCGTCGTTGGAGCGATGTTGGCTTTCTTTGTGCAGCGTCGCTCGGTGGGGCGCTGGTTGATGACTCATCCGGTGGAGATGGTTTTGTTGACATATGCCGGTCTGTTGTTTATTTTTGTGTCGCTCTCCGCTAAAAAAATGGTGCGTTATTTTTCGCCGGCTTTTCCCGTAATCGATGTTTTTATTGCTTTTGGGTGGCTGTGGTTGTTAGGGGCCTTGGGTTTTGGGCTTGCTCGGCTGTTTTCTTTAGCTAAACAGCAGCCTGAGCCGGAAGTTGCAGAGCATGCGGATGAGTCGACGCCCCGACCGGCCTACCTCCCCTTGCGTAACGGATTGGCACTGGCTTTGCTGGCTATTATCGTGGCTGTCCAAAGTGGGTCTGTGGTTAGTAACTACCCCTACTACCTTACCTATTACAATCCTATGTTTGGAGGCATACAGGGAGCGTCTAAAGTGATGACCATTGTCGGCTGGGGCGAGGGTTTGAATGACGCTGGCGTTTACCTCAGCCAACAGCCCGATGCCAAATCACTGCACGTCCTTACCGAACGGGCCTGCACGCAGATTCGGCCCTTTTTTGTAGGGCGAGTCTCTTGCTTGAACAGTTCGTTAGGTGGCCTTCTGATGGCGGATTATATTGTTTATTACTACAATGTTTTACAGCGCGATATGCCCTTGCCGGAGCAGCGTGCTTATCTTGAGCAGCACCAAACGCCGGTTCATCGCGTAGTACTTCAAGATTTTGATTACGTCTTCATTTATCGCAACCCCATCGAGCATCAGGTTGATCGAAAGACAAACAGCGCGGCCAAACGCTTGATGACCTTTGGCTATAATCTTGAGCCGGATGGACAGCTCACCCTCTTTTGGCAAAATCTAGGCTTAAATGATGCGCCCCTTTTAGTAGGGCTGGCTCCAACATCCGGTGTCTATCCTTCTGATGGCGGTGTAGCCAACACGCAACGAAGCTGGATCACCTGTCAGCCCAACCCCGACTTTACCGCCAGCCTGACCACCGCGAAAGCCATTATCGAAAGCGAATGCGACCTGGAGTCATTCGAACCGGAGCCGGGGCTGTATGATATTCAATTGGCCGTAGGTGACGGCTCGCAGGTCATGCCCATCCCCTCTTCGCGGCTGGCCGTGGTGCAGGTCGAGCCGGATGGTACCTTTCAGCCGGTCGATCTGGTTGAACCCAAACCGGTTCAAGAATAACCAATATAAAAACCCGTTAGTGTCATTCGTTTTTCGCCATTGTTAAGAACATGATGGGCAGGATTAACGGATCAAGTAGAATACAGAG
>JAGRBZ010000799.1 GCA_020433805.1 Anaerolineae bacterium | reverse complement strand
GCCCACTTTATGGAGCCGTTGGGCAGCGATGTAAATATCTTCGACATTGGTATCTTTGTCCATCGCGTCTAAAATTTTCTGCGCCCCGGATTCTGCGCCGACCCACACGGTTTTGCATTTGGCCCGACTGAGGGCCGATGCCACCTCTTCGGTAATCAAATCGACACGCTGTAAACATTTAAAGGGTACAAGCGCGTCTTGTTCGACGGCCAGACGGCTGAACGTTTCGATCCAGCCCGGTTTGAGGCCAAAAATATCGTCGGCAAACCAGATATGATCAGGCTCAAAATTGTCTTTAAGCCATTTGAGTTCGGCGACCACATTCTCCGGGCTGCGGCTGTTGTAGCGACGCCCATAGATCGGTTTGGCGCACCAGTTGCAGCGATAGGGGCAGCCACGGGTGGTGACCATGTTCATCGAGTAGTAGCCGTGACGTTCGTACCAGATGTTTTGATAACGCGGGATATCGACTAAGTCCCAGGCCGGGAAGGGGAAACGATCAAGATTGCGCTCAAACGGACGCTCGATGGTGCGGGTGATCTGCCCCTTTTCGACCCAGGCCAGACCGGCAATGCTGTGCAGCGAACGCATCTCACGGCCGGTCAGGTGATCGAGTAGTTCGCCAAGCGTGACCTCGCCCTCGCCCATCAAAATAAAATCAACGCCGTGCTGAAAATATTTGGTGGCGTGATCGGTGGCATCGGAGCCGGAGACAATAACCGTGCAGCCGCGTGCTTTGGCGGCTTCGGCCATGGTGAAGGCTGCCTGGCGCATGCGCAGCAGACACATTTTGCTAAGGTAGTTGAAGCTGTCTTCGTACAGAACCGCAAAACGCGGTTGATGGGTATTGAGCGCCTGTTCCCACTCGGCCTCCGACTCGGCCAGCATGGCATCGAACAAGGCTACATCATAACCTCGATCGCGCGTATATGAGGCCGCATACAGACTGCCCAAAGGTGGGTAGGGCTGCATCGCTTCCCAAAGTTTAGGATCGAATCGTAAGTAATACGATTGACCAAAAAGTATCTTCTCCATCAATCTCCCTACTCGTTTTCAAGCGATAAATTATACTTTTCCGCCCGTTGTTGGTAAGCCCGCATCGTTTTATGCTTATGGCCGTCATAATGACCTTTGCAAACATCGGCAGTAAAGACGAGCGTATCACGATATCCATTCTGGCTGGCCAGACGGGTATGTTTATTAACTTGATACTTTTGCAACCAAGTTTCCAGGAGATTACCCAAAAATCCGCTAAACACAAACTCGCCCAGCTTTTTTATAAACTGCTGCCCCGATGATAATGCATCATAACTTGAGTCAGGGTCTACCCCTTTACCTTGAGGAAAATAGCGTATCACCCAATTGTTAATCTGCCACATCTTTCGATAAAATTCGGTGCCGTATATAAGCTTCATTTGTATCATTTCGCGGGCGGTAAAAAAATCGATACTGTCGAAAGCTAATTTATTTTCGGTAATAAGATAGTTGGGGCAAAGATGGGTTCCGCGCAGATGTCCATAGCGCACCATCAAGATGATCAGCGCCCGACAAAACCATAGCCGACCAGCGCGGGTAACGATCAGGTAATCGATATCATCAACCCCATCTCTGGGATTGTCTACGGCGAGAGACCCTGTTACCGCGACCATACGCACAAACGGTAGCGCAGCCAGCCAATAGCCAAAATGTTTCGCTTTCACCCACAACTTTTCTGAAGCAATCTGCCGTTTGCGGCGTTTGTCCACTAAGTAGGTGCGATCGGGTAAACTATAGTAACCATGCACGCGCTCGATAAAACCGGCCTCTATAGCCTCATTCAACAGCCATCGAACCTCATCATGGCTCGTTTTTACTTCGACATATTGGTACACTTCCTCGAAAGTCAGAGGAAAGTCAAATATATCGGCATACAAAATAGGCTTCATAATGGTTTTTATGGTGGGAACAACTATCCCCGATTGGCTTGGCGGTCGACTCATAACGGTAGCCTATCTTTCAAACAGAATGCTAATTTTCAATACAAGTACTGATCGGCATCAATCAAACAGATGGGGACTTATTACAGCGCGGTGAGCGAAATTCTAATCACGGATGTTAAAAGATGCAACTTTATGTAACTGATCTCAACAAAGACAATATCAATGCCTGGCTACTTGAACAATATTGTTATTTGGCAGCAGTATGGGTATGATAATGACGTTTAGACGAATTATGAGATTGAAGGAAAAGTTATCATGACTAAAAACGATATGATTACGCAACTCTACCCGCTGCCTACTGATGAACGGTCGTTAAAAGGCACATATTTATCACACCAACTGCGCCAACACAGTCAAACATCTGGGCGAGCCTTTGTCTACGGCAACTTTGTGGTGAGTTTAGATGGGCGCATCGCCATTCCGCATCCCACCAAAGAAGGGATGACCGTACCCAAAAACACA
>JAGRBZ010000798.1 GCA_020433805.1 Anaerolineae bacterium | reverse complement strand
TGTCCTACGTACTACGTGAATTTTCCTCACAACCTTTTTTTTTTTTTTTTCATTAAACCAAATTGTCAAGCTGCCACGTTCGATCAAGGAACGGTTATAGGACGACCAGTTGGATACTCTATAGGATTTCTTTGCTGCCATGGGATATCACCTGTGTTAATATGATGGCCAAGAATATCCGTGTTTAATCTGAATTATGCAACAATGCCGATCAATACCACAGTGATCAATAATTGCTTCATGAGAAATCTCCTTTCATAATTGTTTTATTCATTAAGGTCATGTTTAAGTTTTTGGTATTCTTCCGGGGATATTGCACCTTTGGCATAGCGCCGTTTCAGGATTTCCAACGGAATATCATTATTTGGAATCGTTGTCTTTGGTGCAAACATCCATTTGGCCAGGGTAATGACGCCGAAAATAATCAATGCCCACCAAAGAAACATCATCCATCCACTTCCAAAAAAACCATCGATTCCATGCATCGTTTTTATCCTTTCTTTTTTTCTTAATTCAGTTACAATTGTAAACTAAATCAAGTCGTGTGCCATAAAACAGAAAGTGGCGATAACTTCAAATAAAACAATCGGTTGGTCGGTTGAATGCAAAAACGGAGGACAGAAAATCTATTCACTTTTTTAGAATATTCAACGATTAGGTGTAGAATATTCTTCAGCGGTTGACGGAGTTGTTCATCAAATCTGTTATTAACAGTTGGATAGATCTTTTTATAGCTGAATAGCTTACTACTTCATTTCGGTCTTCACAAAACTAACGGGCAAAATTCCTGAAAACCACTCCATTAAGCCCTCTTTTATAGCCACAGCATTACCCATCCACCAATCAAAAATGCAGACATGATGACCCAAAATAGCAAGCGTGGTAGCAGCGAAATTTCCCGGTAATACAGCGCATAAAGCGGGCCGGCATCAGTAATGTCCGGTTAGGAATTTGCATATGAGTTAAAATTTGTCGTGATTTATCTACCCTAAATTATTCGTATATATTTAACCACTGGTATTTCACGACATGCCCAAACATTTTTATCCGAATTCACGGCGATTTGATACGCCATCGTTTGCTGAATTGTTAAAGCCGTTGCAAGCAATTTTAATGACGGTATCACCCTTTAAATCTCGCGGGAATAAACCATTGGAAGTTACTTTTGAGCATATGTTGAAATCTCTCATCTTTTTTCATCTGGAAGAACATACTTCCGGGCGGCATCTGCTTCAAATTTTGCAAGAAGACGCGTTTGCCCGAAGTGAGATTGCGCCGCCTGATGGAATGAAGAATAGCACTTTCTTCGAAATTCTTAATAACCGGGGATTGGAACAGTTCCTATCGGTTTATCAGGCGCTGCAGCAACAAGCCAGTCACATGATTCCCAAAGATTTTAAAGAACTGGGCGATCTGGTGGCCATTGACGGCTCTTTAATTGATGCGGTTTTATCTATGACCTGGGCTGACTATCGGGATGGTGCCAAAAAAGCCAAGGTGCATTTGGGGTTTGATGTCAATCGCGCTATCCCCAGCAAGATCTTTTTGACCAATGGCAAAGCCGATGAACGCCCCTTTGTGGACTCAATTCTTCAACCAGGACAAACAGCGGTTATGGATCGCTATTACCAGCATCATCAGAATTTTGATCGCTGGCAAACCGAGGGCAAACAGTTTGTCTGTCGCATTAAAGCCAATACGCGTAAAGTCATTATTAACAATAACCAACCCCAATCTGACAGCATTGTTTTCTTTGATGCAATGGTATTGCTGGGATCTGAATATCTAAACCAAACAGAACGACCGATTCGACTCATTGGCTACCGGGTCAAAGGCAAAATATATTGGATCGCCACCAATCGCTATGATCTGTCGGCAGAGCAAGTTGCTGAAATTTACCGCCTGAGATGGCGCATAGAAGATTTCTTTAAATGGTGGAAACAACATCTCAAAGTTTATCATCTCATCTCCAGAAGCTATCACGGTCTGATGATTCAGATCCTTGCCGGGTTGATTACCTATCTACTCCTTGCAATTTATTGTCATAACCAATATAATGAAAAAGTCTCTATCAAACGTGTTCGCCAGCTACGTATTCAAATTCAAAATGAAATCAGAAATGCTAACTTCCTTGGTGGAAGAAGCCCGACATCTGAGTCTATACATGAATCAAAACCATATGCAAAAACTTAACCGGACATCACTGGATTGGTGTAGAACGAATACTCTTTTGTTTGTCAATTAATTGCATTAATGGCGCAAAAATTATACTACAACCCAGCCTAAACTTTATTCAAACCGCTAAACCGGAGCGTTATTTTGTCAATCGCGATAGTGGAATTGCGGGCGAAAAACCGTATATTTCACGCAATAGAACAGTGCTTTTTTTCAAACAAAACGAATCCAGGAGGCTATAAAATGGACATAAATCAGGAAATTTTGCGTCGTTG
>JAGRBZ010000007.1 GCA_020433805.1 Anaerolineae bacterium | reverse complement strand
ATTGGTTTTCAAGAAATGGAGGATGAAAAACAGCTTATCGGCCACGGTTGGTAACGGACTATTCTGGTAGTCGCTGTATTTCCGGTTACCACGCGGTTTACCATCGAGGCGATGGCTTTCCATCCACTCATAGTAAATTTTCCCGAAATGGGGCAGCAGATCATCAAATTCTGCTCGCGTGTACCCGGTTAGCGCTAAGAATTCGTTCTCTTTTTCTGCATACTCTTGATATTTACTCATTGGGCACTCCTGCTTTCTCTTGGTTGCCCTTAGTTTATCTCTTTTTTCTGTTTTGTCTTTTCTAATCGATATAATGTCTAATCAATACGATCATATCTACCGGTTTGAAAGAGAGTCGCGCTGTTGAATAAGTAGTTGCACCCGAATGAAGGGCATGGTATCCCAAATAACGGAGCTGCCTCTCCACCGACCGCAAAGTAGACAGTACCGGGGACGGGATAGGGTCTGATGAGACGACTACTTCACTCAGAAGATAGGCAATGGTCTGCACTTTAGCCGCGCAGGACAGCATTTGATGTGACAGTAAATCGGCCAGATCAGCACCGCTTGAAACCTCGGCCTGCCCTTGAGAGGAGCAAGGGGTTGGCTCAATGGTGCCGTACTCTTGTTTTGCCCGAGCAATTCTGACATGTGGTTCATGAAAAGCTATAGTCATCAAAAACCTCCTGGTTTTTTATCACCTTCTCCAGCGTATCTCGCCACCTGGCCTGGGCCGATGGTGAAAAATCAACCAACTCGGTCTCCTCTGCTCCGCTGGCTTCCGGCTGGTACAAAATCTCTTTGACTTTTAATCGACTTAATCCACCTGGGACCTGCCATTCCACCGTGTCGCCTACCTTATAACCTAACAGAGCCGTGCCGACAGGGGCTAAAATCGAAATTCGGTTCTGCTCAATATCCGCTTCATTCGGAAAAACCAGGGTATAGACCATCTCTTCTCCGGTTTCAAGGTCAACCAGGCAGACGGTGGAATTCATAGTAATAACGTCGGGCGGGATTTGAGCTGAAGCGATCATTTGACCACGCGCCAATTCCGCTTCCAACTCGGCCAAGTCAGCCCGGTTGTGATAATTAAAGTGCCTGGCGGTTTCAAGTAGGCCGTTCAATCGTTTCATATCCTGGTCGGTAACGTAAATGTCTCTGTTTTTCATGATGTCTCCTTATTTTGAGCTGTTTTGTTGCTCAAGCTTCGCGCTCCCACAGCTTAAAGGGCGGCGCAAGAATGGATGAAATCAGGCTGGCATAGCCCTGGCGTTGTTCGACAGCCTCTTGAGTGAGAATGACTGCGTTCAAAATAGAGCGACTCTCGACCAAAAAGGGCAGGGGCATCTGGTTCAGACATCTGGTCAATCCCTGATCGAGCGCTTCGATAAAAGCATCCAGAGCGGCAGAGTGTTTGCTCACGACAACCAAAAGATGAACGGTCGCCTCCAGTGGTAGCTCCTCACCTGCTTCGGCATCGGGGTTGACGGATGGTTCGAATAAGTAAACGGTCTGCACCTGCCTGTCATTCGTGCCGAGTGTTTGGGCTACAGCTTTGGCCAGGGAGTATTTGAAGCTCTCAAAGAAATCACGATTTTTTAACAGATGCTCCAACCCCAGAGATCGCTGCACCGGGACCATCTTGGCATACGTTTGGAACAGCGCCTTGTCCTGGATATTCTGGGCCAGGTCTCGCAGTTGAGTTACCTGGCTGATAGGTAGGGTTTCCTTTACCTCGACAGCAGAAATTGCCGGCGTCATCGTAAACCTCCTTAGTTTTGTGTTGAAGGACATAATCATTGGGTACTCCCATCTGCCTGTTGATTATCTTCATGGTGTGAGGGGCAAACATATCAACTGGAGATCTGGAACCGGGCGGCATACGTTACTTTCCAGTCACCATTATCCCTGAGGAGGAATATCAGCGCCCCTCACATCTACGATTATATGACATATCCAATGAAAAACTCATAGAAAGTGAGGGGTAAATCATGAAAAAACCATGAAAAAAACCGCGATATCATAACCGCGGTCTTTTTTGGGTCTCAGATGTGAGCCGGACTGTTCAGGGAAACTATCCCTTATCGAACAAAATCAAGCCTGCTCTTCTGGACACTCCAGCACGTAACCCACGCCGGGTTGAGTGATGATTAGCCTGGGAGTGTCCGGTTCAACTTCAAGCTTGCGGCGCAAATAGCGAATGTATGCGCGCAGATAGTCAATATCATCCTGGTATTCAAAGCCCCACACCGCCGTCAAAAGCTGTTCGTGAAGCAAAACCTGGTTGGCGTGGGTTGCCAACTCATGCAACAAGTTATACTCTGTGCGGGTCAGCCGGACTTCTTGCCCGGCGGCCGTGACCCGCCGCCGGGCGGGATCAATCTGCAGCGGGCCACATTCAATCTTTGTCTGGCCGGGTTCAACCGCCTCGAGGCGTGTCCGTTTAAGAAGTGCTCGCACCCGGGCCAATAGCTCTTTGGCACTAAAGGGCTTGGTCAGGTAGTCGTCGGCGCCTGCGTCAAAGCCCCGCAATAGATCAGACTCGCGGGCTTTGGCGGTAAGCATGATAATCGGCACACTACTAAATTCGCGTATCCGATGGGCCACTTCAAAACCATCCAGGTCTCCGGTCAGCACAATGTCCAATACAATCAGGTCGGGCTGTTCCACCGCCGTCAGCTCAATCGCTTTCTCACCCTTGGCCGTGGTCACGACGGTGTAGCCGGTGGCGGTGAGCACTTCGGAAACGAGACGCACCAGTTTGGGTTCGTCATCAACAATCAGAATACGCCCTTCACTCATTGTCGCGCTCCAGGTCAGCACTCAAACCCTGGCGAGGCAAGGAGAAATAGAGCGTTGTCCCTTTACCGACCTTGCTCTCGGCCCAAATACGTCCCTGGTGGGCCTCCACAATGGTTCTGGCGACGGGTAGCCCCAGGCCGGTGCCCGGCACGCGGTGCCCGGCCGGCGATTTAACCCGAAAGTACTTTTCAAACAAGGGAATCAAATCTTCAGGCGAGATACCAATGCCCTGGTCGGCAATGCTGATGACGATATCGGTGGGACGTACCTGACCACGAATCATCACCAGGCCACCATTCGGGGCATATTTAATGGCATTGTGGACAATGTTTCGCAGCACCTGCTTAAGCCGCAAGGGGTCGGCGTCAATAATTGGAAAGGCTCCGGGGAAATCAAGAACGATGGTATGCTGATTACTCTGGCGCTGCATTTCATCAGCCACCTCGTGAGCCAGACGCTCCAGGCGCACCGGCTGGTATTCGAGCGTCAGTTGGCCGGCGTCAATGAGTGAAGAGTCAAGGAGATCACCAATCATTGTTTCCAGGTTTTCACATTCTTCCTCGATGAGATGTAGAAACTCGCGCCGTTTCTCGGTAGACCAGGCGACCTCATCCAGCAGGAGGGCGGTGCTGTAGCCTTTAATGGCCCCCAGAGGCGTGCGGAGTTCGTGAGACAGGGTGGCCAGCGCTTCGGCTCTGAGCCGGTCAGCCTGTTTTGCTTCATAACTAGCCAGCGCTTCAGCTTCCAGCCGGGCCCGGTCAATGGCCAGGGCAATTAAGTCGGCCAGGGTCTGAACAAAAGGAATATCATTGGCTGAGAATACTTTTTTACGCTGGATAGTACCTAAAATGAGTACCCCAAATTTGTGACCGCCGGCCCACAATGGCCCGGCCAATATACTGCGCGGCAACATGTCTACATCCAGGGCCTGGTTCCAAGCGGCCCGATTAGCCGGCCGAAGATCACCCATAAACTCGGCAATGGCCATCTCATTGCTCAGGACAATAGTTTCGCCCCGGGTGTGAACTTTTCCGGTAACCGACTCGCCCTCTTGCAAACTCAGTTGGCGAAGCGCCTGCAGATTAGGAAAGGTTGGGCCGTAAACGGCTTGAGGACGAAACAGCCCGGTGGATGGGTCCCATAGCAGCACCACCCCAAACTCAGCCGGGGCCAGCACTTCGGCAATACGTTCCATCACCGCTTCAAGTAACGCCGGGAGGGCCAGCGACGTGGTCAACGCCTTGGCGACCTCGGTTAGAACATATAGCTCACTGGTTTGTCGGTCATTAGTGTTGGAAGCAGACACTAGCCAGACTCCTGGGACAGGCCATCCTTTAAATCTGTCGCCATCTGCTCAAAAATGGCATTGATATTCAGACTGCGAATCGCGTCAATCGCAAGCTCCCAGGCTCCCTCATGGCAAAGACCGCTCATACTGGCATCCTCGTAACCATCGACAGCGGCTTGAATACAGGCCGCCCGGATGGTTTCGGCCAATTGGTGTGGCTCACTCAATTCTTCATATTTTTGACGATCGGCGGTTTGTTTCATTTTGGGTCTATTATCCTACTATCTGTTTGTCTAAATATTCTAACACAGGATAGGCGAGGCAAGAAAACAGATTGCGGTATCCTGGGTTATACAATCTGCCCGGCTTCTACCGACTCGCGCAAGCCGGCCTTTTCTCTTTTGGGAAAGATGGTTTTGAAGGCTACTTTGAAGGTGCGTTGCCAGTTGAGCCAGAAATCTTTGCGGGTAAGGGTTTGGGCTATCCGGTGCGGGCGCAGATAAAAGCGGCGATAGGCTTCTTTCCATTTGCGTTCAACGACTTCAGCGGTCATCTCGCCTAACTCGTAGCGGGCTTTGCCGTCAAAAAAGACATAATCCTCCCAATCTTGCAGCAGAAGTGTGCCTTGCCGTTTCACAATCTCGTACACTTTGGTGCCGGGGTAGGGGGTCATCATCGAGAAATTGGCTATGAGCGGGTTAACCTCGCAAGCAAACTGGATGGTTCGTTCCATACTTTCTTCATTTTCGCCGGGCAGGCCAATGATGAAAAAACCGATGGTTTCCAACCCGGCCTGTTTGGCGTTTTTAAATGCCTGGCGGATGGTGTCGTGATCAATCTTTTTATCAATTGAGAGCAGCACACCTGGATCACCACTTTCCACGCCAAAGGCCACCCGCTTCAGCCCGGCTTGTTTCAGCCGGGTTAGCAGTGGAACCGTAGCCAGGTTAGCCCGAATACCGTTGACAAATATCCAGGGCACGTGGTTTATTTTGTGTTCAATCAGCAAGTCGGCAATTTTTTCCAGCCGGTTAACCTGGATATTGGCCGAGTCGTCAAGCACGCCAATCTCCTGTGCGCCCAAGTTGTGGACCAAATGTTGCCACTCGGCTAGCACACTCTCCGGGCTGCGGGCGCGCCATTTTACGGGCATAATGCTTTGCGAGCAAAACGTGCAGCGATAGGGGCAGCCCCGCGACGTCATCACCGAGAAGGATTTGGCCCCGTCTACCGCATCGGTGGCCGGTTGCAGGTTGGTGTAACGCTCCATTTTGAAAAAGTGGTAAGCCGGAAATGGCAGGGTATCCAAATCGGCAATGGGCGGGTGGTCGGGGTTGTGACGCTCCCGGCCATCGGTGGTAACGTAGCTAATGCCCAAAAGCCCGTCCAGTAGCCCGGCTTCCGAATTGAGCAGGTTTCGAGCCGAAAAGTGAGAGGTCTGTTGACCAGCTTGCTCGATAATTTCACATAGTTTGATCCACACGGCTTCGCCCTCGCCGCGTACTACCACATCAACCTGGGGCTTGACTGCGCTTTCGGCGGGCAACACGGAAACATGAGGGCCGCCTAGCACCACCGGCACATCTTTAATAGATTTGACCGCTTGGGCCGTGCGCCAGGCCGATTTAACCTGGGGAGTATTGGCGGTAATGCCCACAATTTGGGGGTCAAACCGGTTAATAACTTCTGTAATCGGATCGTCTTCCACATCGGCATCGTACACCAGCACATCATCACCGCGCTGCTCAGAAACGGCGGCCAGATAGGCCAGTCCCAGATGGGGGCTAGTGCGAGTGTCGATGGGGAGATGAAAGCGGGGGTTTACAATCATAACGCGCATAAATCAATTATTCTCCTGAGATTTTTCTTCTCTGCAATACTTGCATTCTATTTCAATCCCAATAAAACTCCGGCGACCTGCTGGAGTAGTAACCCAGGGATGGTTTGTCCAAGGAGGATTGTGGCGCACATGGCGCTGGTGGCCGCAGGCCAGCTCGGCAACCCAATCCCCCAGCTCATCCTGATGAAAGCCACTAATTGAACGTTTGAAATCGACCATTGTAAGGTCCCTGTCCAGCCAACTACGTTTGTCTTCGCTCTTCATCCAAATCATAATCCCAGTAGCCGGGGCCTTCATCAAAGTAGTTGGCGTTGCGGGCGATATCATCCTCGTACTCGCCTGGTATATCTTCTTCCGGGAAGATGGCTTCCGGCGGGCAAACGGGTACACAAGCGCCGCAATCAATGCAGATATCGGGGTCAATAAAGAAGAGATCACCCCAGTTAGCATCCTCTTTAGGACCGGGAACAATGCAGTCGACCGGGCAGACTTCTACACAGTCTCCTTCGCGAGTGCATAAAGCTGTAATTACGTGAGTCATTAGATATACTCCTATGCTATTTTGCATCCCTTGAGTGTCGGGATTAAACTTATTGAATAAAGTGAGTCTACCAACTCCTTTCCTTGAACAATGCGACTTTTGTCACAACCTTCCCGAAAGGCTGTCTACGGTAAAAATTTTTGAGGAGACGGTATTGACGATACCAACCCTATTTGATGTTCAAACAAAATCATTAATAAGCGGGATACCCTATTTTCAGGCTTTAGATGATGACGGCCTTAGAAGCGTAGCCCAGGAGATAATTGTTCGGCATTACAGCACTGGCCAAGTGATTTTTCTAGAAGGGGAGCCGGGCCGGGGTCTGCATTTAGTGGTAGAGGGGTTGGGTAAGATTTACCATATGTCTAGTGAGGGACGTGAGCACATTCTGCACTTGTTGAGGCCGGGTAATTTTTGCAACGAGGTGGCGGCAGTAGATGGCGGCCCCAACCCGGCCAACCTGGCCGCTATTGAGGACTCGACGGTCTGGGTGGTTACCAAGGATTCTATGGACCGCCTGCGCCGGCAATATCCCCAACTTAATGATGTCATCATCAATAATCTGGCCCAACATTCTCGCCATCTGGTCAAACGAATTTACACCGTTTCCTTCCTCTCGGTAACGGGCCGGTTGGCTGCTTTCTTGCTGCGTGAGGGGCGCGACGGTGCTATTTTGGACCGTCATCGTTGGACACAGGATGAAATTGCGGCCCATTTGGGCACTGTTCGGGAAATGGTTGTCCGTTCTTTTAGAGAGCTAGAGCAGGCCGGGCTTATCGCCTTTGACCGGCACCAGATAAAAATTCTGGACAGAGAGGGGCTGCGAGAACTGCTTTAGCGCGGCTTTGCCTCTATGGTTTTTGGGGCTATAACTTGCGTAGGTGGGAAGTATACCTCCTCGTGATTTCCCCATGCTCAATCATAGCTTATCACTTTTCACACCAACCTGGCTTCAACTTATTTGAAATAGAGGCGTTTTGTTTGCCCCAAGCATAGCGTATCCGGTGTTGGCTATAAAGAGCAAAATGGCTACCCCGTTGAGCAGGCCGCCCCACTGCCGCCCGAGCGGCCAAACCATCAGGTCACTGCTGAGCCGCAAGAGCAACGAAAAATGGAGCAGGCTCAGATGACTATAAAAGACCGGTCGAAAAGGCATCGCTTTGCCGGTGATCGCCGGAAAGATAATCGGGGCGTGACCGAAAATCATGGCCATAACAAAGCCGACAAAAACCGTATGGAGTATCGCATCATAGTATGGCCCGGCGGTGACCCCGCCCAACATCATAGCCAATATACCACTCACTCCCAACCAGACGTAACCGGAGAGCAGGCAGATCGCGATGAAGCGAGTTAGCCCGGTTTTTCGCACGGTGTAGCGGGCGATGTCATAGCGCAGTAACCACCCGGCAAGCATTAGCATTGCCGTTCCAGCCACACGAACACCCTGGTCAAGGGCAAAGATAGTCGTTACCAGGCCAATTAGAAAAAGCCCTATTCCGGCTAGAAAAATTATCTGGGCTGGTCTGGATAGCCGGAGAACCCGATTCAACTCCAACCGTTCTCCGGCGATGGTCAACAGCAGGAAACCGAGCCACCAATATACCACCTGGTAAATGGGCCAGCCTAATCCCCATAAGCCATTCCCTATAAGCCAAAGTAGGGCACCTATAGCCATCGTGAGTGTGAAGCGGGTCAGCTGCAGGCGGAGGATCAGGACAAAAATGATGACCAATCCCAGACTGGCCAGGCTGATCAACACCGCCCCAACGGGTTGAGGCAGGCCCACGATCAGACTCAGACCACCCAGGCCGGCCAGCAGTGGCACGCAATAAGTCCAGAGACGACCGGGTGAGATTGCCGAAAGGGCCACGGCTCGCTCTAAGCCGATGACGGTTCCCAGAAAGCCGCTAATCATCAACGGGCCATGGGCGATAGGCAGCGCAGGCTGCAATGGCGGCCAGCCCCAGCCCAGGCGAACTAATCCGGCCCACATACCAGCTAGCAAGGCTACCATCCCCATAACCATCAACGGGAGGCGAATAACTTTCATATTTTAATCTTTTCCTAACCCCTCTCACACCAAGTAGATTTTTTCGATCTCTTTTTTTCTACACCGGTACTTGTTCAATTCTTTTTATTCCCTCTCGATTCAAAACAAGGCGAGTGCGGGTAAACAATTTGTCTTTGTCAGTATTAGGAGAGGCATAACGACAGATAATATTCAAGTGATAAACCTTGTGACATTGAAGCGACAACAATTGTTCATCTTGTAGATAGTAGTGTTCTTGAGTCGGGTCTGCCATTTTGTTGAGATAAGCCCGAATATCATAACGCATAATGTCATTGATGCCGGAAGTGTTCGGGATATCAACAAAAGCTCTTTTGAATGCATCGGTATATAAGACAACCTCTTTTGTGTAGCGGATAACATTCTCTCCTTGTCCATCATTACCCAAGTCGGTAAAGTGACCCTTATTTCGAGTTCTAATCACTCGATTGGGTACCTCATCTTCCCTAATGAATCTTACTTTCTCCTTCAGCGTTCCCAATTTGTGTTTGCCGTCCTGCGTCTTAATCACGATGCGCCGGTCATACAATTTGTTGTCCAGATACCGGCTGAATAAAGCCCGGCCAATTTCCTTGATACGATCCTTGAACATATAGCCAATGACCAGGGCAATGAAAAAAGTAAAAGTAAAGTTACCGTACCACCACTGAAAATAGAAAGCAACAAGGGTAGCAAATATCATCGATATTCCTGCTGCAATGGCAAATAACATCTGCTCCAAACCTACTCCTTCGCGTCGTACTGCTGTTGACAGGTATAGCACACTAGCGGCGTATTTTTTAAGAACAGAGGTTCTGAAGACATATTCTTCATTGTCGCTACCGATACTTAAAATGGAGCGATAGCCAAAAGAACGCCGGTGTTTAGTTTCGGCTTTGACCATTGCGATTAGTTGTTGCCTGTAGTTAACCCTTTGGCTCTTCTTTGAGTAATCTCCAACGATCCTAAACATCTCTGTCGCACTTTCTTCAAACAACAAGCTGATAGATTCATCGGTGAAGGCATAGGCTGTGAACACCTCGGTATCCATATTGGGCCGATTGAAGATTGGGTAAAACGAGCGAAACTTATCGGTTATTTTCTGGCTTTCCACCAGAAATCCTTCAACCAAATTATGGATAATCAAGTAAATTTTACTATCAGGGGTGGCTTCGTCTATTCTATGCTTGATGAGGTTGAAAGGTCTCTAATTGAGCTTTTGAGCATCGCACTTAAAATCTTGAATTGACTAATAATTTTGTCTCTACAGTCAGGATTGCTGGTCCAATTCTCAAATGAGATCATTCTTTCGATAACAGCTAGTGGAGAAGCTGAATTCTCGGTGAAATCTCTCAGGGTAAACGTAGGCGTTTTCAACCGAATATAGTTTTGAACGTCCTGATAAAAGTTGGCTTTGCTATAGCTGTCTTTGGTGATTCCCAAACTTTGGGGCACAAAGAAATAGGTTGTGATCTTATAATAAGTCTGTTTAGCCTTAAGCAACTCATAATCCAGCTTTATTTCCACTTGATATTGGTCATGTAATTTTACCGATTGCTGAATAGTTTCAATCATCTTGTTACCCTACAGTGAATAGAGGTTCTAAGATAATATTGTAACTATGTCATTGCTAACTCCCAAAAAAGATCACTATATCTACCAATGTATGGTTTCAACTAACGAATGGCAAACCAGGCAGAGTTTTTCAGCCTCTTTTTCAAAAAAGTAGTCGGAGCCCCCTTCACTCACCACTTGAAGCAGTTTACGCTGATCCAGAATGCGAATACCACCTAACCCATGCACCCCTCGCTTAAAAAAGGAGGGTGGCCAGGCTTCAATGATATTCATAGCGTGTTGCCTCCTTAAGATGCCGGGTCTGCCCGCCCAACGCGGACGCGCCAGTCACGCGGGCCCTGCTCCAGATATTCCCAGGTGAACTGCCCCTCCCGCTCAAATTGAAATTGGTAGTAGAGCGGCTTGGGGTCATGGTCGTTAATCAGAATAAAGCTCCGACCCGGCTCCAGGTTTTCAAAGGTTTGAAAAATAAGAGGATGCCGCTCCGGCGGCGGAAGCTGGCGTAAATCAAGAGTCTCGGTATCGATTGCTGAGCTCCGTAGTTGTTCTTCTAAATCAATTGTTTTGGGAAAGAGAATGTTGTTCTCCAGGTGAACATGTTTCTTGGTGCTGGCATCGAACTCAGCCAGATAGGCGTATAGCGCCCGGTAGGTGTTACAGGCATCCTGCGGCGGGGTGAAGCCGTTGCTCAAGGTTTCAATTTGGGCCAAATGGTCGCCGGTGGCTTCGTGGTCATCCTCCATCTCTTGAATTAGCTGGCGGGCCGAGCCAAATGGCGGCGCGACCGGTGGACGACCCTCTTTTTGCCCTTGAACGAGTCGCTTGATGTAAGGGAACAGCAACAGCTCTTCCTTCTGCATATGGGCGGCCAGGTCTCCGCTAGCTTCTTGCCACAATTGGGCGATGGAGCACGTCTCCGGGTGGCTGTCTCCGTGAACGTCAGCCACGGTGGCGGAAAATTCTCTCAATTGGGGGATCATTCTCTTGGTATAGGCATGGTGTTGGTTGACAATGTAGTCGGTCAAAAAATCCTGTTCCCACTGATCGTAGCGCTCAAATGGACTACTGGCAGCCTGGGTCACCTGTTCCAGTTCCTGCAGCACCTCCTCCACACGGACCCCCTGTTCCGTGCAGGCTTCGCCCAGTGGCATCTGGCCACCGCAGCAGAAATCAATGCCGTAAGTGTTAAAGACCTCTGCTGCGCGGTAGTCGGCTGCTACAATCTCGCCCACCGTCTTTTCGGCGGTAGGTTTGGGGGGTATGAGTTGTATTCCCATAAATAATAATCTCCTTGTCTAATTGATTCTGCTGCTTGAAACAGTGGCTCGTTGGTTAGCGTCAATCACTTTATAATGGGCTGTCATCTGCTTACTGCCAGCTTGACGCGCCATGCAGGAAAGCTAGAAATACCAACTCTTCGTCTTCGGCCCGGATAGAATGTGTCTCGCCCGGCTCAAAAACGAGTAGACTGTTGGGGCCAAATTGCGCTTCCTCACCATCGCCGCCGCTAAAGTAACCTTGTCCTTGCAACACTACCAAATATACGGGCGAGTCGGGTGCGCTGTGCTCGACCACCTCCTGGCTGGGTTTCAAGGTGAAGCGCAAAATTCGGCCCGTTTTAGCCACGTGCAGAGGTTCTGCGTACGGGTTCTTGTCGTGAAATTCTAAATTTTCTAACAATTGGATTGTTTTCATTGTTGAGTTTCCTTATTGATAGACTTTGATTTTTATATGTCACTTCCCACTCACGTTTCTAACTGTAAAAAATGATGAATGCTGTCTCAGATAATTTTGGGTGTAACCTTGATGGGATGAACCCGGCGGGCAATGGCCCAGCCTTTCCACAGTTTGCAGATCTACCAGTACAGGCCGTTAATAAATCTGTTTTTGGGTGCGCCCTGTGGTTCATAAGTTAGTTTTTTCTACCCATAAAATTTTAGCCACACCTCTTCCTCTTGACATTAGTTGCGTAGAGAACTTTCAAACCACGTATCTTTTTACGTAGTACATAGCTACTGTAACAAGCGTAGCCACAATAAGATGTGACTTTTGTCTCAACCTTATCTCACTGTATCTGCCTGCGGTTTGCATCCTACCCCAGTCCGGAAGAGCCTGTCTACCTCCCTTTCGAAAAAAAAGGCCCGCAGTCCACATCGGACCACGAGACCACCCCTTATTTGACATAACTTGTACTATATCCCACATGAGCCTGCCGAGAGTCGGGGCTATTACTTCTCAAGTTTTTGACTACTTGGACATTAAACAGCTTGAAAGTATTTTAGGCAGCTATCAGCCAGGATTTGGGCCACCGGCAGGAGCGAGTCGATTTCAACATACTCATTACACTCATGGGCGTCGTTACCGCCTGGTCCATAGGTAATGGTCGGGATGTTGCCCTCGGTAACATAGATATTGGCGTCAGTGATACCGGTCAGAAAACCAAAGTTGGCTGCGAGCCGAGTGTGGTCTGATAGGCGGCGCTAAAGCTGGTTGCTAATTTTGAATTGGTGTCGACAACATACGGATCATAAAATGGGTCAGGCGTTTCAATAGTCACAGTACAATCGAGTTGGAGCGAGTCGATGAGCCGACGCATATCATTTTCCACTATCTCTCGAGTCTCCCCCGGAACTGTCAAACGAGTAAGGATCACCTCGCAATATTCAGGCACGACAATAGCATATTCCTTATAACCACCCTCGATCTTTAGAGTAGAGATGTTACCGCGTCCGTATATTGAATGGGTATGTAGATGCAGCTGATCGAGCGCAGCCACAATCTTGCTGGCGGCTTCGACCGCGTTGTGCCCGCGCTCAGGATAGAAACCGTGTGCCATCTTGCCCTCAACCCGAAGCCGGTACAATGCCTTGCCGGTCAATCCGAGTGGCACCGATGCATTTAGATTACGACCCCCAAATGGCTCTGTCAGCAGAATACCCGTACTCTGGCGATAACCCGTGGTCAGCAGCGCCCTGGCCCCAAGGCCCAATCCCTCTTCGTCAACCGTGGCTGCAAAGCCGATTTTGCCAAGCTAGCCGTGTAGTGATGTATCCTCGACCAGTGCCTTGAAAGCCGCAAAGGCACAGACAAGGCCCGATTTCATATCAAACGAGCCTAATCCATACAACCGCCCATTCTTTTCAACAGCTTCAAACGGGTTTGTGCTCCAGTTTGCGGCCACATCAACCGTGTCGAGGTGGCCGGTGAGCAGCAACAGGTCGTCGGACGAACCGAGGTCGGCGGTGACGTACACATTTGGCCGGCCAGGAGCGACCAGGTGCCACTCAGGTTCGAGGCCCAGCTTCCGCACCTCATCGGCAAAAAACGTCGCCAGCGCCTCTTCATGAGGAATAACTGAATTGATTTGAATTGCCTTTATCAGCGTTTCCAATAAATAGGTATTTTCAATGCGCATAGCATTTTCCTTTTGTATTGCTATTCTATCGGTATTCGTTGCCAATATTATCAGTTGTGTCGGACTCATCCCAGTTGGAAAGGATGGGTACCGGCATGGCATGGCCATCGGCCAGCATTTGCCGGACTTGGGCTGAAAATCACTTGACCGGCCTATTTACACTTTCACCCCGGCCAGGTTACGCACCAGGCTAGCAACCAAACCAACAAATGTTGCCCCCCAGGCGATTAGGGCAATGTAGATAAAATAGCGAGGAATCATAACCAGAAACGGCAAGTTAATTGCTTTTGCCAACTGGAAGGTGCAGGTAGTGTACATCCCCAGGGGGAATACCATCCCCCAATATTGGGGATCATAGATCAGGGGATATCGTTTATATAGATGTCGCCATGCCCCCAAAATAAACAACAACGGAATCCACCATGTGCCGGCGGCCCAAAAGAAGAGTGTGAAGCCTTTGAGGAAGGGCAGAATTTCCTGTAAAAAGGCCATTTGCGAGCTATTGAGTATCAGCGTGGCCCCTGCTAACGTAGTGATAGCTACTGCCCCCATGTTAATCCAGTAGGGCGGTGTAAGAGCGGCACTGGTTAGTGGCAGAAATGTGAAGCGGTAAAAAATTAGAGTGATAATCAGCAGGTAGAGCATGCAGCCAATCAGGTACATGCTGAGCGTAAAAAACAGCAGAATCTCTCTAACATCGTCAAATAGGAGCTGCGAGGCGAGCATCGTCCCCAAAATGGAGACCGACTGCGTAGCCACTATGGCGATGAGCCAGGCCCCATTGAGACCGCTTTCCAGGCCGGGAGTGTTCTCTTGCACGGTAACAGCGGTAAAGAAGGCATACATAATCAGCAACCACAGTAGCAACCCCAAAAGCCACAGCCACAGCGCCGCCGGGTAATAACCGGCTACGACAATCAATTGGCTGCCCAGCACGCAGGTGCCGGCCACCAGCGTAAAAAAACCAGGTCCACGAGCATGGCTGGTCAAATCGGCCAGCAGCCGGGGAAAGTGCCAGATTAAGCGGACAATCGTTAGCAGCCACAACACCCCATAAGCCACTAGGTTGATGACCAGCAGCCCCCAGGCAATGGGCCTCATCCCCAGCAGGTACGAGGCAATGGACACGATACCGGTGGCCATCACGAATGCAAAATAAGCGGGAAACAGATTGGCGGCAGCCTGCCCAATTTTGCTGTTTTTCAAAGTCTACTGCTCCAGCCCGTAGAGGTACCATAATAGGCCGGCATTTAGCCCCAGACAAGCCAGGCTGGCCAGCGCTGCCGGAATCAAAACCGACTCGTCGCCTCCCAGATATGCATTCATGGTGGCGGTCAGCAGCCACAGTTGCAAAATAACAATTATGACCACAATGCTTAAAATTCCCAACACTATGGTCATACGCTGTTTTCGGGCAAAGCGAGAGCGTCCTCTCATGCAAAAGCCTCCTCTACGCCGGCCGCGTAAATTTTGCCTGCTTGCACTTCTAATTTCACCCGCGCTAATGGGCGGCGGGGTGGGCCGGCTAACGGTTGGCCGGTGTGCAGGTCAAACACCCCCTCGTGACAGGGGCAGTGTAAATGGCCCGTTTCCGGCTGGGGAATGACCGGACATGCCAGATGTGTACACTGCTGCTCATAGGCTACAAAAGTCGACTCATCCAGCCGCACCAAAATGCTCGGGGTACGTTCATTGGGGTAGTGAAACACCTGCGAGCTGCCAACCGGAATCTCATTCACGCTGGCAATCTCTTGCCTGGGCGGTTCGCCCTGGTTGCGGCGCAGAATACTTTGAAACAGGATAACAAACTGACCCACCACAAAAGCCAGGCTGGTCAGCACCATAAAACGGGTGAAGTCGCGCCGGGAAACGTAATTATCCTGCGCCCACTCAATAGGAAAATCCTGCCGCCAGCGCGGTTGCTCGCTGTGCGAGCGTCCGTCAGGGGGAACGGTCAGACGGTCCGGGTCTTGGGTGATCATAGTGGCTCCTCCTGGTTAATATTATCTAGCAAAATATCGGCAAAAATATCGTGGCCAACGGTTGGCTCAAACATAGCAGCGGTTACATCAATATGTTCAACCAGACTCGCGCTGGGTATCATCATATTGACCCGGGTCTGGATAAGCTGTCCTCCAAACTGAAAGCTATTGACCGGTCTGGAGCGGGGCCGCAACTCTTCCAACTCGGCCCAGGTGCCATAGAAGAGAGCCTGGCTGGGACAAACCGAGGCGCACATTGGCTTCAGATCCACCGACGTACGATCATAGCACATATCGCACTTCATCATCAGATTCATTTTTGTATGCATCTTGGGTACGCCAAAGGGGCAGGCCAGTACGCAGTTATTGCAGGCAATGCAGCGCGGTTTACGGGCCGTCTGCACCACCCCGTCATCGGTGACTTTGATAGCGTCGGCAGGACACACCTCGGCGCAGGTCGGTGAAGTACAGTGCATGCACACCACCGGCACGGTTTGGGGCGAGTTTAACTGGTCAATAAAATCAAGCTGAATCATCGACTGGCCTTTATGGGTGTCGCACTCGCTGCAGGCCTGTACGCATGCCTGGCAGCCAATACAGCGGCCGGGATCAATGAAGAAAGTTTTGCCGATTGGGGTGGGCAAGGGTATCCTCCTTTATTACTGTTGCGCTTCCAGTTCGCTGGCATACGCTGGCGGCGCGTCTGCTTTTTTTACTCGCACGGCGCAAACTTTGAACTCCGGTATTTTGGAGATAGGGTCTTGGGCCGAGATGGTCAACTGGTTAGCGCTTTTGCCTCCGGCCCAGTGGTAGGGAATAAATACTGTGTCAGGCCGGATTGTCTTGAGTACCCGCGCTCGCAATGTACAGCTTCCTCGTCGGGATTCGGTTGTGGCCCAATCACCATCAGCAAGGCCCAATCGCTCTGCCAGCCGGGGATGTATCTCCAGACGCGGCTCCGGGTATTGGTCAATAAGTGGGCCGATGCGCCGCGTTTGCGTACCCGATAAAAACTGGCTGACTACTCGCCCGGTGGTCAAGATGATTGGATAGTCGGCGTCTACATCTTCGGCGGGCGGGCTATACTCGGCCACGTTAAAGCGAGCCTTGCCGTCGGGAAAATAAAACGAGCCCTGACCCTGAGCCACCGGATTCCATGATCCCGGCTCGAACAGCCGGGGCGTGCCGGGGTGATCATCGTCGGGACAGGGCCAGAAGATGCCGTGCTGCTGCTCGATTTTTTCGTAGCTGATGCCAGAATAGTCGGCTACCCCGCCCTTAGAAGCCTGACGCAGCTCGTCAAAAATCTCCGCCGGACCGGTAAAGGTCAGACCCTGCTCTCGGCCCAACGCCCTGGCAAGGTCCTGAATAATGCGCCAATCCTGGCGAGCTTCGCCGGGACAGTCAACGGCTTTGTTGATCTTGATGACTCGCCCTTCGGCGGTGGTGACGGTTCCTTCATCCTCTTCGTGCAGCGAGCCGGGCAGGATGATGTCGGCGTGGCGTGCGCTTTCGTTGAGAAAAAAGTCGATGGCGACGAAGAATTCCAGCTTCTCTAACTGCTGCCGCACGTAGTTGTTGTCGGGCAGAGAGACCAGTGGGTTGAAACAGATAGCCAGCAGCCCCTTAATTTCGCCCGCCTCAATTTTGCGCATAATCTCGTAGGCGTCTACCCCCGGTGGGGGCAGGTCGTCCGGGCTGATGCCCCACACGCTGGCCACGTAGGCCCGATGTTCCGGGTTGCCCAGGTCACGGGCGCCGGGAAGCTGGTCGCACTTTTGCCCGTGCTCGCGCCCGCCCTGGCCATTGCCCTGGCCGGTGATGGTGGCATAGCCGCAATACTCCCGGCCAATCCGCCCGGAGGCCAGCACGATGTTAATAGCCCCTAGTACGTTCTGTACCCCGTGACTGTGATGCTCGATGCCCCGAGCGTGCATCAGAAAGCTGGTGCTGGCCGTGCCCCACAACTCGGCGGCCCGATGGATAGCTTTTTCGGCGATGCCGGTTACCTGGGCGGTGCGCTGCGGAGTCCACTGTTTAACATGTTCGGCCACGGCCTCAAAGCCCGTTGTCTGCTGCTCGATGAAGTCGTGATCCAGCCAATCCTTCTCAATCATCAAATGCAGGATGCCGTTAAACAGGGCTACATCGCGGCCCGGTTTGACCGGTAAGAACAGGTCGCAGGTACGGGCGATAGGCGTGATGCGCGGGTCAACCACAATGATTTTGGCCCCATTTTCGCGGGCTTGCCAGACGTAATCGGTGGTGATAGGGGCGCACTCGGCCACATTAGCCCCGCTAATCCAGACCACCTCGGCTTTGAGGATGTCGCTCCAGGGATTGGCCGCCCGGTCGATACCGAAAGCTTTTTTGTTACCGGCAGCGGCGCTGACCATACACAACCGCCCATTGTAGTCAATATTGGACGTTTTGAGGCACATATGGGCGAACTTGCCCATCAGGTAAGTTTTCTCGGTGGTCAGGCTGGCCCCACTCAGCAGGCCAAAGGCATGTGGCCCATACTGCGTCTGAATGCGTTCGATTTCGGCGGCTACGCGGCTAATGGCCTGCTCGTAGGACAGTGGGCTAAAGCCGCCGGAGGCGGACCCATCACGTTGGTAGGCGTGCAGCAGCCGGTCGGGATGCGCTCCTTGCAGATAACGTTTGACCCCTTTAGGACAGAGCTTGCCCTGGTTGAAGGGAAAGTCGTACCACGGTTCAAAACCAATCACTTCATTATCTTTGACTTTTAGCTGGATACCGCATTGCTGGCCGCAAAAGCAGCAGTGGGTCTGCACAATTTTGTCGGGTTCCAGGCTGGTATCCAGGTTAGTGGCTTTGGTATGGGCCAGGTGGGGGCCAAACTGTTCTATGATGTTTATAGTTTCGACCGGGATGGTGGTCATAGAGAACTTCCTTTTTGTATGAGGCTAATTCGTAAATTGTAGGACGTAAAACGTGGAAGACTTTACGTTCCTGTCCCATTGGGTCCAGGTGCTACGTTCTATGGATGAAAATTCTGGGCGTCTTCCTTACCAAGTGGCCCTTCGCCAGGGGCAGGGTTGACGAATTGAGGGGTTGGTGTGGACGGGTGACCATCACTATCAAGAGCAATGCCACCGCGTTGGCCCTGCCACAAGCGGCCCTGAGCCAGGGCAAACATTGCCCGGCGACAAGGGGGACAAATCCATTGGTAATGTTCTGTATCGTTATTTATTTCGTAGTGGTAACCAAGCGCCTGTTCTACCAGAATCAGGTCTTCGACGTGCATGCGGGAAGTGAAGGGCTGGCCGCAGCGCCGGCAGTGAGCAGCTTCTTCTCGCTGGCCGATATCTTTGTAAAAACGTACGCCGATTTGAGCAGGTCGCTGAAAGATGTGAAAAAATTTACCAAAGGGCAGCCACAGGAAGGTGAAAATCACGGTGATGGCGTGTAGAATGGCCAGAAAATCATAGGCGTAGCCCTTCATCCAGGTGTAACTAGCGGTCAGCATCAGACCGGTCAGGCTAATGGCAAACAGTAGAACCAGCGGCAGAATATCTTCGCCAAATAGTTGTAAGGCGGCCGCACCTTCATCGCGCATACGGCGGCGCATGGCCAGCATCACCCCGGCAATGACCAGAAACGAGGCCCAGACCAGTCCGTGGAAGAGTAAAAAGCCGATAAAGGAGTCAACAGGAAAGGAAAAAGTGGGGAAGCCAAACACAATGGTGCGATAATATTCCAGATTATTGGGTAGTGTTTCAAAATGGAGCCAGCCAAAAACCAGGGGAAATGTGATGGTTACAGCCAGGGCGCAACCCCACATGATCAGGCCGTGAGCCAGTCCCCGCAAGATATCGCGGGACCAAATGAAACGATTGAGAGCAATATCAGCCGTAACCCATTTGAACCAGTTGCCAAAATTAAGCCGCCGGTAGCCTTGTTTGAAAAAGACCTGCCAGCCACGTTTCCAGTAAGTGGCTGTGGGTGGGCGCTGCAACCACATACTGTAGCGATAGGTTAGGCCAAAGGTGGCAAATAGAATGGAGAAGGTATAAGCAACCAGAGCTGCGTCAAAATGGGAAAGGTTGCGTGAGCCAATGATAACTAAAGCGGCCAACCCTATTGTAACCAATAGGCCCCAGAGGGTGGCCTTGACCACTTCTGATTTCACTGTACACCTCCTCATTATCTATTGTACCTCATGCCTCTCGATTTCACCAACACTTTACCAATCTTGACCCAATTTTCCGAAATATTGCGCTGCCTTCGATGAAGATGGCAAGCGGAGCCTGGACTTTTCTTGGTAACCAAGGGATACCTGGTCGTTCTCATTGGACCGTTCGAGGCCAGTTTCAATCATCCAGTCAATATTGTCAGACGGGCGTTGATAAAATGATGAAATATCGGGCTATTAAGTCCATTAGTTAACTTTCATAATAAGGGTGAGGGGAACAAGGTCTCTAACCCAGTAACGGTTTAACAATCAAGATCCGGTAAGCGATGCTGAAGTTGACGATTGACCAAGCCAGCAACAGCGACCACCCGTTGGGAATGATAATGCTGATGATTGCGATCGGTCTGACTCAAGGCTTCATAGCGGCGGATGCGGTCAATGGTGTGTTCGACCTAATACATCGACTGGCAAACTGGCTGTTAAAGACCACATCTTCAGGTAGATGCGCTTTGCCGTGTGGGTTACGACGAGGGGTGGCAGCCAAGCCTTGGGATGCAACTCGGCGATCCCCAGATTAGCTCAGTCGCCTAAAGCGCCAACATCCTCGGACAAGCGCGATAAGAGGCCTGATTGGTCAAGCAGGGTCAAATCAGTGGTTGGCCCCTGGACATTGGGGGCAATATCAACAATTTGGCTGGTGAGTTCGTCCACGATTACGTAGCTTTAAGCGTATGTTTTTTCCACTGTAGTACTAGTACTGCGTTTCATAAATAATTGGGGGAAAAGACCTGTCAGGTCTTTAGTTTCACCAGGACTCTTTTCTTTAGCCCTTCCGCTTTTTACTTTACATAATTCGCTTGTCATACAAGGTCTAAACCCTAAAGACTTGCGAAATGCAGTACTAGTCGGCTTCAGACCGATCCTTGATGGCGCTGGACCCGTTATTCAAAGGTATCAATGATAACCGCTAATTCGGGCATCTCAGCCAGCAATTCGGACAATTGTCGTCGTCTTTTATGACCTGGATCCTGGCATACGCATCGTATCTTGACCAGCTACCTCCAACAGGGGTAAGAACCGTTTTATACAGCGACCGGCGGTGGTATCACTGACCCCGAAAAGATAGCCTAACACTTCGTGGGTCGGATATTGCCGTAACCAAACCACCGTCAGCAACAATTGGTTGCGTGGGCTCAGTTCAAAGTTTGGCCCACCACCAATGTTGCGTTTACGATTGGGGTGACTTAGCCGTTCTGTTTCGGCTTCACTAAACAGCGGCAACATATCATCGACTAATTGCTCAAATTCAACCAGCTGCAATCCCGTCATTGCTTGGAACACTGTTTTGTTTTTTCTGAGGTATTCATATTGGAGGATCATTCTTTTATTCAACTTCATTTTCTCTTGTTGTAAACGTTAACTATTGGATTGTTCGGCAGACCTAAGCTGGTCTCTCCTATGACTATATCCTGCGGACTTTATTAGCCAAACTCTGTTCAGCTTTTTCTCTGAATTGGGCTAATCCACAGGGCTGTTGCAAAGTCACTTGACAAAAAAGAAAAAGCCTCCAATAGTGAAGTTTCACTGACAAATGAAACAAAACACTATAGGAGGCTAAAAATGGAGTGTAGCACAAGTCGAGTGGAATACAATCAGGCCTTAGAGAAATTTATGTTGGGCGAGTATGTCTTTGATCTGAGGAGCTTGTACGCTCACTTAGAACGGTTGACAGATGGCCGAGACCGGCGGGGGGTTCGGTATCAATTGGCTGATGTCTTAAGTCTGATCATCCTGGCCAAACTGGGTGGGGAAGATAAACCCCGCGGGATAGCAGACTGGTTGAGCCATCGGGCAGAACAACTGGTCAAAGCCTTAAAGTTACCACGGGAAAGTATGCCCCATCAGGTCACGATTGGCCGGATATTAGCGGGCGCCATCGAGCCAGAAGAATTGGAGCGGCTGTTACAACACTATTTTGATGGTCAAAGCCAACTCAGCCAAGAAATCGTGATCGCGATTGATGGCAAAAGCTTACGGGGCACGATTGAGCTTGGTCAAAGTCAGGGACTACATCTGTTAGCGGCCTATCTGCCGGCAGAAGGTCTGGTGTTGATGCAAGTTGAGGTTGAGCGGAAAGAAAATGAGATTGTGGCTGCCCCTAAATTGTTGCAGACCATCGATTTACGGGGCAAAGTGGTCATTGGCGATGCCATGCATACCCAACGCCAGCTTTCCATCGAGATTGTCACGGCAGGTGGTGACTATTTGTGGCTTGCCAAAGATAATCAAGCCCAGTTGAAACAAGACATTGCCCACCTGTTTGCGCCACAGGAATGTCCACCAGCGACCAGTCCTTTACCGACTGACTTTCAGAGCCTGACCCGCCATAACTATGGTCACGGTCGCTATGAAAGCCGAACCATCACCACCAGTAGTATGCTCAAAGATTATTTGGACTGGCCTTACCTCCAACAAGTCTTCAAGCTGGATTATCGCTCCGTCAATTGTAAAAGCGGTCAGGTGCAATCTCAAACCGATTATGGCTTGACCAGTTTGGCTGCTGCTGAAGCTGGCCCGGAACAGTTGTTGGCCTTCAAACGCAGCTATTGGGCCATTGAAAATCGGCTCCATTATCGACGGGATGTCTCCCTCAATGAAGATAGCTCTCGCTTGCGTACTGGCAATGCGCCACGCGTTATGGCCATTCTCAACAATTTGGTCCTGGCTCTCATTGATCGCCTTGATTTCCAAACCGTGCCTGATGCCAGGCGGAGATTCTCGGCTAAGCCTTTGGAGGCGCTCAATCTTATTTTTCTTAATCCTTGCCCGACTTTGCAATAGCCCTGGGCTAATCCAGATTGGGCTGGTCTCTGTTGCTTATCTCTGATATACTTTTAAGAATCTGGGACTCTTTTTCTCCGCTCATATTAAAACTCAAGTGTATTATTGCAAAATGCCCTTCGAAACTGGCTTCCTCTTTCGAGGTAGGATCAAACGTACGACCCGTTCGTAGAAGAGATAATCCCAGGCCCAATTGATGAGCACCACTAAGCGATTGCGGAAACCAATCAGCCGGAGCAGGTGGACACCTAGCCAAAGTAACCAAGCTGGAAAACCTGTAAAACTCCACCGACTGAGTAGATTAGCTACAGCCGCATTACGTCCAATGACGGCCATCGTTCCCATATCTTTATAATCGAAGGCGTGTAGGGCCTGAGTGTTAATTTGCCGGATGATATTCCGGGCAGCTAGCATGCCTTGCTGAATAGCCACAGGAGCGACCATTGGAAGTGGATGATTATTCTCTGCTACCGAAGCCAGGTCTCCAATGACATAAACTTCTGGATGGCCTTCGACTTGAAGGGTGGGCTTGACCCTCACCTGCCCCGTACGGGTAACTGGTAGCCCCCATATTTGAGCTAGTGGGTCGCCACATACTCCCGCCGTCCAAATTACGGTTTCTGCAGGGATAATCTCGCCATCATTGAGCTGGACTGTCTTATAAGTGACCCGGGTGACCTGGGCTTTCAAGCGCACTTCAATATGTTTCTCATGTAGGCGGGTCAGAGTATAATGCTGAAGTCGCTCCGGTAAGTTGGATAGCACAGTACCAATAGCTTCCAGAAGCACGATGCGCACATCTTGGGTATTTAGGGTTGGATAATCTTCCATAAAAGAGCCATAGACCAGCTCGGCCAAGGCTCCGGCAAATTCTACCCCTGTAGGGCCCCCTCCAACAATGACAAATGTCAGTAACCGGCGGCGATGATTGGCGTCAGCCGCACAAGAGGCCTGCTCAAAACAAGAGAGGATATGGTTGCGTAGTGTAATGGCCTGTTCAAGGGTTCGTAAAGGATAGGCAAACTCGTCAACGCCGGGCACACCGAAGAAGTGCACACGACTGCCCATTGCTAGGATAAGATAATCGTACGCAATTGCGGAACCATCGGTTTCTACAACCTGGGCTACGAGATCCACCTTATTTACTTCTGCCATGATAAAGCGGACGTTCGATAGCTTCCGTAGAGTGGTCCGTACTGGGTAGGCAATGTCTACCGGCTCCAGCTCAGCTGCAGCCACCTGATAGAGCAAGGGAAAGAAGGTATGGTAATTGTTCCGGTCAATAAGAATCACCTCGACCGAAGAGCGAGCTAGCGTTTTGGTGGCCCATAGGCCTCCAAAACCGGCCCCAACAATCACTACTTTAGGACGTTCATTCATGCTCATTGTCCTGTAAACGGTTGAGTTCTTTGTCCCGGCAAAATACGTCCAGTTTTGGGCACGACCTCCCAAGCCAGCAAGACCGCGCCGAGAATAATCAAGGTGTCTCCGGGCAGCCGCAATTCGTTCAATAGATACACCAGCGGCTGCTGATAAAAAGCCAGCGACCTGGCGGCATAATCCATCTGCACTGCTTCCAACAGTTGTAGTACTCCTACCGGCACTACTGAGACCACCACCATCAATGCCAAACCAACGTTGAGTGCCCAAAAACCCCAAAATAGGCGACGCTCGCTCCAGGTATCCGACCTGGTATGGCGTATCGCGTAAAGCAATAGTCCCAGAGCGATGAATCCAAATCCACTTAAGAATGAGACATACGAGTGAGCCACGGTCAGGAACGTGCCGTGCTCATAGTAGTTCACCACCGGCAAGTTAATTAACAACACCAAAATACCTGATCCGATAAACTGCCAAATGGCTGCTGCTAAAAAGAAATAGAAGGGTAAACGGTGTTGGGTAGGCAGAATGTTAGCTCTTGCTTTTATTACACGCAGGGCGCTGATTAACAGCATGAAGAGGAGCAATACCTCCAGGGTGCTGAAGACACTACCAACACCCAGCCATATCGTTGGTTCTCCAACCCACCAGAAGTGATGACCGATGACCAAAAAGCCAGCCAGCAGTACCAATGTTCCTTCCAGATACTCAGCTGTAAAATCAGGCCCAAAGTAGCTACCATTACCCAGCAGAGTGCTAAACCTCATTAGATCATACCGGTGAAAGGCGGCCTGCCTGGTCTTGATATCGGTACGGGTAAACACCACCTGTCCGTCTGGGATAAGAAATGCTTCAGGCAGTGGGGTAGGGAACGGGAAGTCTGTACCGTTCCCCAGAGGAGAATGGTAACGCTTGCTAAAATGACGATAATCAAGAGACGATTCATCTGACTTATCGTTAAATGCTTGATATCCTCCTCTGTTACAATAATTTATGATCGACATCCTCCAGTAAGAGAACCTCCACCTTCAGGGTTAGCTAACATGTTGTGGACTTGGCAATTCGGACCGAGTATAATGAACAATCACGATTTGGCGGACCAAATTTCCAGACGATTTCCCTCAGGGTCAAAAAAGTAAAATACCCGTGCGCCCCAGGCATGATCTCTGACCGGTTCCAGCGCCAAGCCTTGGTTGTGTAATTTAGACCACGCTTCATCAGCATCATTGACCCGTAAGGTTAGGGTCAAACCTGCACCGCCACTGCTTTTTATCGTCGCTCGCCGTTCATCGGCAACACTCAAATGGGCTGCCTCTGTTAACCGAAATTCCACAAACCAATCCGCAGCAAATGTTATGGATAACCCTAACTGGTGTTCGTAAAAGTGGACGGTTTCTCGCCATTTCTTACAATATAATATCGTGTTGGTGCTCTTGAGTGAAAGCGAGTCGATCATATCTTCATTACCAATGACTTCCAATGAAATAGCGTGTTTACTCAGCGATAATTTATCATTTGCCACCTAAGCTTCCAGTTGTAGAAAATGGCGAGCGTTGTCCCAGATGATTTTGGGCGTAATCTTGATGGGATGCACCCGGCGAGCAATGGCCCAGCCCTTCCACAGTTTGTGAACCCACCAGTATAAGTTGTCAACAAATTTGTTTTTGGGTGCTTTAACAAGCATATGGATGGCTGGCTCCAGCCAAGGGAACTCCACCCCTAGAGCAAACCAGCGCTGTAAATATTCCATCTGTTGCTTCTCTTTTTCATCCCGAATGATGATAGAGGTATCCCAAGCAATGGAGCCTATATCTTCAAAACTGCCGGCCATCAATCCGTTTTGTTGGGTGAACTCCCCCAATTCTGTAGCTGGGTAGGGTTGAAACAGAAAGGCGTGGGCGTATTTTACTTTGGCTTCGGCGTTTAAACGCATGGTGTCAAGATCATCTTCTAGTGTGCTGGTAGGCAGGGCTAGAATGTTAGTGGATGTTAAATTAATACCGGCCTCGTGCAGCATTCGGCCCGATTCAATGATGGTCTCGCGGGGCATTTTGCGCTTTAGCAACTCGTTACGCAGCCTATCATTGCCGGACTCAACGCCCATGCTAACCGTGTTAGCCCCAGCCTTCTTGAGCAATGCTACCTTTTCCGGAGTAATCAGGTTAGAGCGCACATTGCAAAAGAACGGGAGGCCTACCTCTTTGGGAAATCTGTCAGCAAACTCCTCCAACCAGTCTATAAAAATAATGAAAAGATCATCTAAAAAGATCACTTGTTCCAGCGGATAACGCGCCCGAATCCAGTTGACCTCCTCAATGACCGCATCAACCGGGCGTTGGTAGCCTCTTTTTTCACGCTTGTAAATTTGATACCAGGCATGGTTAAAGCAGTACGTGCAGTGATAGGGACAGCCACGTCCGGCCATAAAATGTTTAATGGGGCTGTTACGGGTAGGCGCGTGTTTACTGTAGATGATTTCGCGATCCGGCATCGGCAAGTCACCTAGAGTTCTGATAAGCGGACGCACCGGGTTTTGGATAATTTCACCATCAACCTTAAACCACCAATTAGGGATGTCGGGATGAAAGCCGCCGTTGTCCAGTGCGTTAGCCAAGTCAACAATAGGGCCTTCGCCCTCACCCACACAAACCCCGTCAACGCCCGGTTTCTGTATCATTTCCGGGAAAAAGGTAGGGTGTGGCCCACCGAAAACCGAAAAGACACCTTTGCCGTTTAGATTCTCGCGGATGGCATTGTTGAGCCGGAAATAATAATTTTGTGAACCGGTCATCACGCTATAGCCAACGATATCCGGCTGGAGTTTTTCGGCTATCTGCACCGGATCTTCTTGGGCTGCAATGGTCAGTCTAACATCGTGCCCAGCCTCCTTCAACACCGCCGACATTGACATGATACCCTGCGGCTCATAGTCAATCTGCTTTTCTACCCATAGGATCTTTGCCATATATCTCCTCTATAGTAATCATTAGTATCAGCCGTTAGTTGCCAGATAAGACATCAGGCGAAGCTGTTGCTACTATAACAAGCGTAATTATGAGGGTATGTGACTTTTGTCTCAGACTATATAAAAGACTTAATTATAGAATAGTGGGGACAATTTGAAATCTCAGATGACCGTCTCAATGCGATGGGCCAAATACAGCGGTGGGCATTAAGCGCATCGTTATCTACAAGAAAAAAATCAGCCACATTCATCAATAGTGGAAATACTGAAATTTCTGGCAAGAGAGCTATAGCAGGATAGATGTCGATGGGTATTGAAACCTCATAAAGAGAGCTTCATCAACTCTTCAGGCCAAGTTATTCAATTTATTGTACAGATTGATGACTAGATTTGTGTAGGGGAGCTAATTCACGAGACTGAAACAATATAAAAAAGGCTTGACCCATCTCCAATCAAGGGGTACCATATAGTAAGAGTTGAATAGGACAAATCCCAATTCGCCACCGGCAAGTGCTACGAACACTCACCGGCGGCTAACCCCGCCAACTGGGTTTAGCAGTTGACAGGGCTGGTGTCTATTCTATCATAGCTTCTATAGTAGCTCAAAGATAACCAGACGGTCACTCCTGCCTGCATGGCGAGGGTGGCCGTTTTTGTTTTGTCGCTATTCAGCTCAGGGTGGGGTGCGTCAAAGCCCCACCTGCCCTCAAAAGTTGCCAAGAAGTTGTCGGCTCCTTCGCAATGTAATTATTCAATTGTCCGCTTTCATCCCAATAATTTTATTGCAAAGGAGCATAAAAAATGCAACAAACTTTTATGATTCCATTACAGGCTCAGGCTAAATGTGAGTTGAAGTTGAAATCACAAAGAATACCAATGTTAAAAGCAAATGACATATGTATGATTTTAATAACGTAGGGGTCTGGAATTGACAAAAAGGGATAAAGTTTAGCAAAGTACCCTCAAAAATATGAAGGAGCTAACAGATGCAAACGATCCGAGAACGATACCAGACCCGATGTAACAAACAGCAGCGCCGTCGAAAACGACAAACAAAAAAAGGCAAAATAAGAGTGATGCGGCCCGCCTGTTTCGCTTCATAGCCAGCGAACTGAGCAACCAATTACCAAAGCTGCTGCCGGAACATCGCTTGAGCCTGGCCATGATGGTCACCGGTCTGTTGCGCAGCCGGGATGGACGGTTGACCAAGATAGCCCAAAAGGTACTGTACGACTACAAGACGCCCAGCCTGATCAGCCGTTTCGAACGCTTTATCAAAAGCCGGTGGTTGCAGGTCAAGCCGGTCTATGAGCCCTTGGCCAGGCAGATGTTGCAGCGCATCGCTCCCAACCAGCCACTTGTGATAATGCTGGACAGTACCAAACTGGGCGGTCGTTGTCTGTGTTTGCTGGTAAGTGTCTATTACAAAAAACGAGCCATTCCGCTTGCTTGGCGTTGTTTGAAAGGCAAGAAAGGACACACACCGCAACAAGAACAACTTGAACTTTTACAATATGTGGCCACTTTATTACCAGCCGCCAGCCAAGTGGTCTTTGTGGCTGATGCTGAATTTGATGGCACACAAGTGCTAACCTGGCTCACTGAGCAGACCAACTGGCAGTTTGTCTGTCGTACCAGCCAAAGCCATCTGGCTTACTTTGCGGGTAAATGGCTCTCCCTGACGGAAATTGTGCAGGAACTGGCCCTGGCCTCAGCCCAAACAGCCTTGTTGTTCCAGTCTCCTTTCATCCATAAACAGCCGGTTATAGGCTTGAACATTTTCATTGCCTGACATCAGGTTGAGCAACGACATATCTTTTTTTTGACGAACTGTTCTACTCAACAGCAGGCCAAATATTGGTATGAACACCGCTTTACCATCGAAACCTGTTTTATTTCATAAACAAACTCCGGCTTGTTAACATATTGCATGGCCTTGTCCCACAGTGGGTCTGTACGGTCGTTAAGATCCCTTGCAAGAGCCTTTATCTCGGGTGGTGCGTCGTCCCGAAAATAGTTCTTGTTGCCTCGATTCTTATCGTAGCTCACGCCTGTTATCTTGAATTTCGACACCGCCACGTTCTTTGACTGTTGCTGCTCTATGTCCTTGTGTGCGGTTTCCCACGTTATGGCTCGTGTCATCAAGTAATATCCACGTTCGTCAAATTTGCCATCAATGGTGTATGCGGATTTTGAGGGATACTGCGGTTTTATTTTTCTCTTATACAGGCGGCCTACAACGAATCGGAAATGTAAATTATCCGAGGACATCTCATAGCGTCGGCAATCGACAATATCTACCCAATGCCCTTTTGCTTGAGCGAGATGCTTCTTCACAAAGAGAACTGCAAAGGACTCTTCGGTGTTTGCGTATTCAAGATATCTTTTAAGTAGCTTGTCATCCATAATTCAAGACGTCCTGGAATCCGTAGATGGTGCCTAACGCTTATAGGCAGGACACCGAAATACATTTTTAGCGAGTGTCCGGCATATTACTATGAATCGACTATGATGTCGATTCTGAACGCCTTCGCCCGGACTCTGATATATCTTTTTTCGGGATACCTTAAATTTTACCCAACTTTCTATAGCCAGACATGGCCGGCTCCAAGGTGAAAAACGACCTTATCAAGCCGCTTTGTTGAAAGTATATCAGACGAGTTTTTTTGTTTTGAGTTGTCTAGCCGACAATGAGAAAAAATACAGCAATCACGTAGAGCTTATGAATGTGGCGTAACATTCATCCCACTCAAGCCAGGCCAGGTCAAAGTCACCATGCGGAACCTGGAGCGGGGCATCAGGAAATTCGGGATCGTTTAGATAAATATACGTCTCATCCAAGCCAACCACCACAATGGCGTGATCGGTGTCGGTATTCCAGTGGGGAAGTTCGCCACTTTGCACAAAGGCAATACATGGCCGATCATTCGTTAGATGATCGTGGAGCTCGGCCAAAGTGCCCTGTTTATAGATGACGGTTACGCCCAACTGGCCAAGTTCGCGAATATTGGAGGCCGGTGTACCGATGCCTTGCTCCACCCGCAGCAATTTCAACAGTCGTTCGTAGCTCGTGGAGAAACCCAGGTAGGTGAGTACCATGGCTGCACAAGCAGCAAGACATTCACCAGGATGACGCTGCCGCATATGCGGCACAGGCAACATCACAGGAGACATCGAAAACTTCCAGTCGTCATAGTTATCTCTGCCCCGGCCACTTTAAGTACCGGCATTAAGTGGAATATATAGCCGTAGAGTAGCTTTTGCTTTGGGGTTAATGTCATTCTTCAGAAATAACGAGCGGTGCTTGCTCATCTTCAGGGATGTGTAAGTTCGGAGCAGGTGGCACATTTTTCGCCACATACTCAGGAGGGGTCTTTTTTCGAGGTTGATAGGGTGGCAGCCGGGTGGCCAGCGCCTTGGCGCAGCGTTCAAGTTCCGCCTTGTATTCCGACGTATTGGTCATTTCGCCAGTGGTGACATCGACATCAACCGTCCCCACTGTCCCGACCTGTCCAAGATGAGGCATCCCAAGCGAGGCAGGGACACGCCAGACAATCTGCTCTCCGACAACCAGGCTGGGTGACAGAGCACGCATCAGCATACTAACCTCGTCGTGCAGCCAACGATTAACCCGGCGTCGTGCTTCTTCGGCTGTCACCTTGATCTCGAACGCGCGGTCGACTTTGAGTTCAACCATTCCCTTTTCGGGGATGATGTAGGAATCAAGGACAATTGTCATAAGCTCTATTCCTTACCGTAAGCTGATTTATCCTGAGTATACTCCATAATAGTGAAAATACAAGAAAATTTTGCGCTGGCTATTGGATATCCTGCGAACTTCGGAATTCCAAGATATCCGGCAGCACCGAAGAAAACCAGACTTCAATATATTTCAGGCGCGGCTTGGTCGTCTCACTGTGACCAGTTGCGGTAGGCCAACTTTGCTACACCAACCGTACCCCACATCCGGCCGGGTCAGGTGGATCTGACCATATATCTGCCGCACATCGGCGGGGGTGGTGCTGTTGGGACAGATGTAAATGACCGTACCTTGATAGGCCAGGTCAGCCCAGAGGAGCCGGCTAAAAGCCGCGTAACCGGGGACGACTTGAGCAAAGCTCAACCCCTGGTGACCATCACAACGAACCGATAGCGGTGGGCCAAAAAACAACTATCCAGCAGCAAGCTGAGGTGACCAATCTGCGGGTTGAGTGGATGGCGTCACTGCCCCGGCAGGAAGCCTGATCAAAGCTACAACCCCATCAGCCAACGCAGGTGGTCTTCCATCATTTTGGCCTGTGCTGCCGGCAAGTGGGGGTTCGGCAATTCAAATTCAGAACCGCCAGCAGTCCAGAACTGGCCGTATTGCCACCGCTAGAGACATCACTTAATCGGCCTGCTTCAACCAGCAACCGGGCTAGGCTGTAGCGGAAGGCTTGAACTACTTCAGCCGGCATGCCCTCGATCTGGGGGTTCAATGCCTCAAATTCAGGGGGTAGGCTATTCATCAATTCATTCCTTTACCATTAAATTCAGAAGGGTATTCTAGCCGGACGGCCCCGGCGCTCAAAATAGATGGCCTGACCCGCTTAACTCGAGACTGCAACTTTTCGCGCGTCAGGCTGTATACATAGTAACAAGCACAATTTTACCAATGCTTCAAGGATGTTACGATGAACCGTTTCGACTACAGATTGATCAGGCTTGTAGGCTTAATGCTGGTAATGCTGCTGGGCTGCCAGCTCAACCCCGGCCCGCACCGGATGCAAATCGCGGCTGAACAGTTGCAGTGGGGCAGCCTTGGTTACGACCAGCTAACCCGTACCTTTGCCTACTATGTGCCGCCCGACTTGCCGGACAGCCCGGTACCGTTGGTCATCTTGTTACACGGTGGCGGTCAGAACGCCCACAACACCTGGACGTTTGAGGCGGGACAGCGCTGGAAAACGCTGGCCGATGAACACCGGTTCATTCTCCTTTTGCCGGAAGGGCAGCCTGATCCGAACAACGCCGGCAGCCACCACTGGAACGACTGCCGCACCGGCGCAACCAGCCCCGACCTGGCCACAACTGCCGATGATGTTGGCTTCATCCTGGCCCTGATTAACTGGGCAGAAAGCACGTTCACCATCGATGCCCAACGCATTTGCGCCAGAGGTCATCTTTTATCGCATCAAAAATGGAGGTCACACCTTACCCGGACCGGATCCCCTGGGCCGTCTGGGGCGTGGTTCCTCGGCCCCAAAAATCAAGACATTGACGGCCTGGCTGAGATCTGGGACTTTTTCGCCCGGCACCGGCAGTCAACAACGACTCACTGATCTGCGTAATTGAGGTCAATCCTGCCAGGCAATTTTCTCAACCGCACTGGCCAGGTCCGTCCGCGAGGGGGTGGTGTAAAGGGCAGTCGTCGACAGGTCATTATGCCCCATCAAGATCGCTACCCGGTCCAGCGACTCGCCGGCATCGACCAAACTCTTGCCGAAGGTATGGCGGCAGGCGTGGGGCGTCACTTTCTGTGGATCAAGACCGGCCCGCCGGGCCAGCCGATCCAAAAAGCGCTGAACGGCCCGGGGTTGCAACTGTTGATCGCGCCGTCCGGTGAAAAGGTAGATGCCGTTATCATCCAGCCGTACCTTTAACCAGGCCGACACGGTCTGGCGGGCATCGACATTGATCGGCACCTCCCGGTATTTGTTGCCCTTGCCGGCATGAACCACTACCTTGCCGCTTCGCTCCCTGATGGTTACATCTTCCAGACGTAGCGCACACACTTCCGACACTCGCAATCCGTGCAGCAACAACGACAAAATCGCGGCGTTGCGGGTGGCCAGATTGGCTGAGGGGGTCAGTTCTTTAGCCTTGGCCAATCGAATGGTCGCATCCGCTTCCCGGATCAGGGCGTAGGCTTCGTCCCGCTCCAGCCAGCGGGGACCTTGCCCGATTTGGGGCAGCATCTTGATGGATGCCGCCGGGTTGGCGGCAATGAGACCGGTTTCGGTAGCCCAGCGGAAATAGACCCGCAGCGCGGCCAGACGGCGATTGACGCTGGCCGGTTTGAGCCGTTTTTCCTGCTGCAAATGGCGGCGATATTCGCGGATGTCTAGCGGGGTGACAATCGCCGGCTGGGGTTGCCGGCCGGTGGTTTGTTCAAACCATGCCAGAAATTTGGTCAGATCACGCGCATAGCCGGCAATGGTCCGCTCGGCCCGATCTTCCGCCTGCAGAAACTGTAGAAAAGCCTCGATATTCACGCTGGCCTCCTGTCCCGTAATTTCATTAGAGATTTTTGTCAGCGTATCATTCCTGGCGAGTTGGGTCAATACCTCTCGTTTGTGTTTTACGGCCAAAAATATTGGCGTTACGGACCCAAAAAAGTGGTAATTTGGAACCTATGGTCAGAAACTTGGCCGCACAAGAGCAATTAGAAGACGTCGATTTTGTGGTTACAGGAGCAGCATATTAGATGAGAAAGGTTGGTTCAAGGGTTTTGTTTCGAATGATATCGAGGGTTTAGAATTAAAAACGTAGTGGTAATGGGGTCGACGACGGTGTCATAGCCTATACGTAGTTTTGGCAATGATCTACCAATTTCACGAGAATTACCCACCTATTGTGGAGTAAACTCGCGGCTAATTCGTTTAAGTTCCCATAGATTTGAAAATCGTGGGATAGTTGCAATTTCAGCAAGGGCTTTTCCAACAATTTGTTTAATCTCATATTCATAATGAGGCCATGACTTTACAAACGGCATTAGGCCACGTCTCACCATAGAAGTCTCTATCACCGTATCAGTTGTCAAATCTTTTAGCCAAGTTTCTATGTTTTTTGTGTATGGGGTAAAGTTGATTACCCCTGACAATACCCTCGCCTGTGTTACTATAAGATCGCTTCTATTATCCAGTTGTGGTGGCAAGCCAAATACCAGGTTTTTTGCCTGATTTGCAAGCTCGGTAGAAAGTGTTTCATCGGTTGCTAGCAAATAGATAAGCTGTGCCACAAGTTCTCCATAGGCAACTGGAAAACGCATGATTTGATTAAGAATATCTGGATACAATAAAACAGCAACAAGCTGATAGGCTTCTTCACTCCAAGTTGGCGCTGAGACGAATGACATACCAACGATATGTGAAATCTCATTTTCATTGGCTGCAGGAAGATTTCTTAACCTTTCAGCGATCATAGCAACACCAGTTTCCGGCGTACTACAGATGTTGAATTTTACTTGCTCTTCCTCTGGCCAAATCTCCAATTCGTCCCCAAGTGCTGTTGATATGATGTAAGCTATCCCTTGCCCAATGTCTGCCACGAGTAAGGAGTCAAGCCAATCTTCTTTAGGGCTAAGATTAGGAATGTATGCTTGAATGAGACGGTAGAGTGAACCAGCATCAAGTAATGTTTGACGAGTTGTTGAGTTAGTAGCAAGTTTGCCTAAATGTAGCTGGTTCAGGATGTTAACCCTAAGCAAATATGCAAGAGCGTAATTTAGGTTTACACCCCACCTTGGTTTAAATATACCGTGTGGTTGCCGGGCCACAATGCCTTCCTTTGTCCAACGTTTTTGAGCAACTGTAGTTAACTCCCTTATTAGATCATCAATATATTCAAGTAGCAACAAACCGGAACTAGCCAACATATCTGTGATAATCGCAGCGCCCAGATAGGCGAGATATGCAATTTCTCGCAATACATCTTGATCAGAGCTATTTTGTTTGAGCCAAGCCATGTAAAGGTAATCACATAGCGTCTGTTCTAATTTTTGATAGGATCGATCCTGCTCATCAGTAGATTTCCAAGGTTGTGCGATACAGGCTGTTAGTTTATGGATACGTTCAGAGATACTGGCTTCAAGCTCAGCATCATCAATTATTTGTTCCAAACGAAGTAGTGATAAAAGGACGTTCGCTTTTAGTGGCATCGATCGGCTTTTTTCGCTCAAAATCGCTAAATCATCAATTGCACGTCGCAACTCTGCTAGGCTGCAATCTTCTAGTGATTGATCAATAGCCTCTTGCCAAACCAAAGCATCCGGAAAAATTGAGTATCCAAAACTCGAATAATTGTTTATGAGCAAATCAATTCTTGCGGTGTCGTTTGCATTTGATAACAACTCATCTATTCCGGTCTTGGCCCAAGTTGTCAGGCTATCCGAGGTTTCCCAATCTAACTGGGGCAGATCTAACCATCGCCGAACTACTTGAGGTTCTATGTGAGCTAATACATGTAAGATGGCTTGAGACCCTATTTGCGTTGCTTCAGTAAGGTAATCTTTCGCTATTGTCAACTGACCAAACAAAATACACTGGAGTCGATGTCCGGCTTCTGTAACGTCCGCCGATGATTCAGACTCGATGTCGTTACATAACATTAACCATTCGTCATAGTCACCGTCCATCTTTTTTAGTTTTCGTAGCCCCTGAAACCAGAAGCCTAAACGTTCTTTCATATTTTCCGAAGTAGCATACGGTAGAATGCTGATGGAGTCTCCGTCAAGGAATTTAGCGTCAGGCTGATCATTGTGCAGTTCTGAGGGAAACTCTTTATATCGCAGGAATATTGATCCGTAAGCTACCCAGTTGGCCTGTATAGTGGCAGTTCCTACAGTTATAGGATCTGAGGACTCGGTGGTTACAAATTCTGTAATTGCTTGGTTAATGTCTTTTGACCATTCTTCGGCTGGAATTTTGGCTCGTATCGTGCCGTCAGAACTGGTAAAAATGATAGAATATTGAGCATCAAACCCAAAAGCTTGTCGCATTGTTGGCTCAAGGGTGCTGTTGACCAAATAATCTTTAGCATGATCTGGAGCTGCATCAAATAATCTTTGTGAAAAAAGTGTAGCAATCAACCTATCCTGTTCATTTTTAGCACTGTCATACATCGCAATAGGCGATTGCAACAACTCATACCAAGCCTCCTGTATTACTTCCGTCGTAACCCCGGATGTTTGCAATACTTTATCGAGCCAACGGTTGAAATTCACAAATTGAGCCCAATTTGTTAAATATTCTTCGACACCATCCAATTGTGCAAGGCAATCATCATTAACACCCCTAATTATCAGACTTGCCAAGAATTGAGGTTCATTGCCTTCCGCCAATGAGGTATTTCGAGTCAAATCCAAAGCTCGAAAGATATCTGCGCAAGTCTTTAAAAGAATTCCCTGCTCAAAACATTGAAATAGCGTTGAGATAATTGCCTGATTATATAGATCAAAAAGTTTGGTTCCGAACTCGGCTGATATTTCTCCTGTGATTCGGAAAGCATTCCAAATATCTATCACATATTGACGATAGAGGGATAGTGCAGCTGCAAAAATCTTGGCTTCCGGTTGCAAGTCTTGATTCAATAACCACAGAATGTAGTTTGGGTGTAATGGTAGACCTAGGTATCCCCACTCAATTATGCGACTGTATCTGTCAAAATATTCATCATCATCTGAAGACTTTCTTCGTGCCCATTCTAGAAATGAGTCTGTGCCGAAGATAAATATTGGTCTACGCTCATTGGGATAAAATTTGCTCATCCAGCGATCATCTGCCCAAATTGAAAGTTGACGAGAATGGGCAATCCACAGCAAGTCATCAAGATATTCGGACAAAAATTGCTTGATGTCTCTTAAAGAATTAGCATCTTCGGTAGGTGTATTGTCATCTTTTTTGTCTTGTTCCGCCTGTAAAAGTAATCTTTGGTCAGGCGACGCGGCCCCAACTTGTACAAAACCATCCTGTACAGCTTCTCCCAACATGCTTTGCAAGTGGCGCAATTCACGAATCATTTCTTCTGTACGCTCAAATTCTGCTATTTGGGCCAAAATTCTTTGCCAGGCAGATTGGGAGAGGTGGATCTCACCGAAATAATCACAGAATTCCTCAAGCGCACCAGCATTTACAATGGTAATTAGAGCAGGCATAGCTACTACTAGACCACTTTCTTTTGGTAAAACCAATCTGTTTTCTGAGCGGGTACGTCGACGAGCTTGTGAGGTTAAGTGTTGATGAGTCTTATTATTGATTTCCCCACTCTTTTTTAAGACTCTGGCTACGGAGCGCAAACCTATGTTTTGGGTTGTTGATATCAATTCATCATTGTCGTATTCACTCAAGTATGGTAGATTTTTCTCCTCTGCAATTAGAGCTTCGGCGTGTATCCCCGTTACACCCCAACTATCTACTGAATCGGCCTGAGAATGAATGTGAAATTTCCCCGGTTTTTGTTCGATGACATCTCTAATGGCTCTTTGTATTTTGTATTGTGATGGTTGACCATATTGCCTCATCAACCTTTGCTCGGAGTACATAGCCTGGAGGAGTTTATCGGGAACCCAGACTTGGCGAAAATTGTGACGCAATGTATCAAGCCAGTCATCACGATACAATGACCATAAGGTCAAGATGGCCGTGTAATCAAGAACAACCTCTTTGGGATTATTCTTTTTTAACCAAGCCGCATCAAAGGGTTGATCTCCGGCCGCCACATATCGAGGAAGCTTAAACTGAGTGCTGATGATATGAAAGCGGAAAAGAGCATTAGGGAAACCTGGTTGGAGATAGCATAACATCATGGAAGATATCTTTCCTTGACGATATGAGGTCTCTAAACTTTCAGAAAAATCCCGATGAGACTTAAGTGCTGACCTGATTTCTTCTAGTGATGCGGGTCTCATATACCCTGTACTTTCAAAACGACCGCCAAGTGAAAATTCTTGAAACACTTTTTGAATGTCAGAGCGATGTTCAAATCCGGTTAGGTGGCTTACCTGGACAAGATGAACTGCTACATTCGCGTTATACCGGAAACGACTGCGAGCTTTCATAGCCCATTGGAAACTCTCATCGCGTTGGCCTGCGTCTAAATAAGCTTGCGATAATTCTAAATATGCTTCAGGTTCTTCTGGATAAAGTTGGACACAATCACCCAATACAGCAAAAGCGTCTCCCCATTGTCCCAAATATTGAAGAATGCGAGCCAAGTTTATTAATTCATCCAATCGCGCTTTATTCTGATTATGCAACCATTCTAGATGCTCCAAAGCGTTCAGAGGCTGCCCTAAACGAAGATGGGCGTAGGCACACTTGGACTTTATGGCTTCTTCAGGAATGGATAGACTTTCAAATTCACTAACACCTTGCAAAAATACGTCATAATTCTGAGCAGCTATCAACGCATTGAGAATTTCTATGGCAACTGACGCAATAGGTAGAATTGCGAATAGTTTTCTGGCATACTCAATCTGTCGCTGATAATCCCCTTGCCCCCAATAATATTTTGTTGCAACCGCCAAAATTTCTGGGTGTTCCGGGTACTTTTCTAATGCTTGCTCTAAGTATTGAGGAGCTAAGGGTGGATCATGTTTGATATAGAATATAAATTGTAAAAGTGGTTGTAGATGACCATAACGTTCTGGGGGGGATAGGCTATCTAGCCAAGTTTTTGCTTCTGGCTGAGCATCTGCTTGCATATGCAAGTGAAAGACTTTGTATAAAAACTGGACAGAAGCAATATCGTCGTGTTCAAAACGTGTCTGATGATGTGCCAGCAGGTAAGCAACTTGTTTGGTTATAGTTTCATCCTCTTGAGACACATCAAGGGCAAGACCAAGGGCTAGGTCAGTTTCAGAATCAATGAGTAACTTCTCTAATTGCTCAGTTACAGCTTCCGGTTTGGCTAGTTTGGATAACCTAATTTCATCCCTTTTCAATATCACGAGAGGGTGTTGTGGATCAAGTGCCTGTAGCTGCTCAAGGAGCTGGTCTAATCGTTTGGAGTCTGACTCATCCATTGCTAATTGTATTGCTGTTAGTAGAGCTTGCTGCGCGGTTAAAATACAGTTTTTCTCGCGATATATCTCAAAAGCTCGGGCGAACATATCTAGGGCTTGTTGTCGAGCCTCAAAATCTATTAACTCATCCAGAGCTAGTTCTATATGTAAAGCGGGACAAACATCATGTTTTTCGCAAAAATGTTGGTACTGTCGGTAGGCCAAACGTACCCAGGCGAATCCGGCCATCATATAGTGGTCTGCATGACTAATGGAAGCCAGCAATTGTTCTGATATTTCCTCTAGCTTTACCCGATTGCCAACCCCTGCATAATACAAGACCAACAATCGCAACCAGTCCTTCGTGTTGGACAAGTCGGTTTCTTTATAGGTTTGCAGCAACGTCGTGCAAGCGGCCCATTCATTATTCTCCAAATACATGCTAAATCGGAAACGGTCAGCTTCTTTACCCTCGATGTCATCCACCATTGCCAGAGCAACGTCTAAGCCACGTGTTAGATAGGCCAATAAAGCTTCGATGATCTGACACTTGACAAGTCCGTCACCTGAAGATGAAAATGTTCGTGCTTTCAAGAGATAATTTCTACATTGCTTGGTATCTCCACCAGGACGATTGGGTAAGACAACATTTGCTGCAAGCCGATAAACCTGTCCCTGTAATTCCGAGTCAAGGTTAGCATCTTGAGCAATATTTTCCATATCTGAAACCAATGCACTTACCTGTGGTTGTATGGCTTCTTTGTAGCCATTATTAGCTTCAGCTCTCAAAACCTCCAATCGTTCTTGGAGATGGCGTTCTTGCAAGGTGAGGGATCCAAGATTATGTTCACGCTCGACACTGATTTGAAAAATTGACGAACTTTCTAAAGCTTTTATTTCTGAAAAAAGGTTTACCCAATCCGAGTAATGTTTTCGAGCAATTTCACGTAGGAGATCGCGATAATCGGGATGGGCTAAATAGTTGGTACATAGATCTTCCCAGAAGACTAAACGAACAGGAAACTTTTGGTTTGCCAGACGTTCAACATTTATTTCCCGAACGATTTCTTGCAAAGCACCATCTTTGACCTCTGTCGTGACGATAATATACTCAAATAACTTTGGGGTGAATTGTTCAGCTTTTTTAATTTCCTTTATGATCTTTGTTTTGGTGAGTTTAGTCTCTCTGTAACGTTTGCATTGAACACCTACATATCTACCTTGCAAATCCCAAGGTTGACCATAAACATCTACGCCATGCTGCGATTGGCCGTCACGTCCATTGAGTTCAGCATTAGGATCTTGCCAAAGGCGTGCGTATATGTCTCTGGCTATTTTTTCAAACTCTTTCCACGATTCGGGTACAGGTAACGGACTTGTAGCAAACGTCGGCATACTTGGTTCCTCTTGCAACCTTATTGGGACAATAATAACTATTGTATCAGAACATTATTTCTATGTGAAACCAGTCTAAATCTTAATCATAAAATTATCTTAACCTAAGATACTCTCTTGACTCTTTTCATGGTAACTTAGGCTATGGTAGCTATCTGTCACTGGGCACAGTGTTGGCTGAGTTAGACTCACTCGACCGGTTTCATCCTCTTAAACATCTCCTCAGTTACTTTGGCTTGTCAAGAACAGAAGACAATGTCCCATCAAGGCAATCGTTTCAGGCCTCGGATTTTATGGTTATTGGCGGTTGGTATCGTACGAACAGTACCCGAATATCAAGTCTATCATCAGAAACGACTAGAGAATGGTACAAACTGGATGAAAATCTTGGTTGTTATTGATCGCAAGTTGTAACCAGTGGTTTCGTGCAAAAAGGTTTGCTATGCCCTCAAAAAATCTCCAAGAGGAAAATCTTAGTAACGTAGGGGGTCAGGAATTGACAAAAACGGATAAAGTTTAGCAAAGTACAGCTAAAAAATATGAAGGAGCTGAGAAATGCAAACGATCCGAAAACAATACCAGACCCGATGTAACAAATATCAACGCCGTCGTAAACGACGACAAAAAAAGACAGAATAATAGTGATGCCGCTCGCTTGTTTCGTTTCATAGTCGACGAACTGAGCCAACAATTTCCCTACCTGCTGGCAGAACATCGGCTGAGCCTGGCCATGTTGGTCACAGGCTTGTTACGCAGTCGGGATGGACGGTTGACCAAGATAGCCCAAAAAGTCCTGTACGACTACAAGACACCCAGCCTGGTCAGCCGTTTTGAACGTTTTATCAAAAGCCGATGGTTGCAGGTCAAGTCTGTCTATAACCTTTAGCCAGGCAAATGTTGCAGCGCCTAGCTCCCAACCAGCCACTGGTGTTAATGATGGATAGTACCAAATTGGGCGGTCGCTGTCTGTGTTTGCTGGTCAGTGTCTATTACAAAAAGCGGGCCATTCCAATTGCCTGGCATTGTTTGAAAGGCAAGAAAGGACATACCCCTCAACAGGAACAACTTGAACTTTTACAATATGTGGCCACTTTAGTGCCAACTGCTAGCCAAGTGGTGTTCGTGGCTGATGCTGAGTTTGATGGGACACAGGTCTTAACCTGGCTCACTCAACAAACCAACTGGCAGTTTGTCTGTCGTACCAGTCACAGCCATCTGGCTTATTTTGATGGTAAATGGCTGTCGCTGACGGAAATCGGGCAGGAATTGGGCCTTGCCTCAACCGATACAGCTTTGTTGCTACACTGTCCTTTCATTCATAAGCAGCCAGTTGCAGGCTTGAATATTTTCATTGCCTGGCACCAGACCGAACAACACCATATCTTTTTTGTGACCAACTGTCCCACTCAACAAGAGGCCAAACAGTGGTATGAACACCGCTTTACTATTGAAACCTGTTTTGCCGATTTCAAGAGCCGGGGCTTTCAGTTGGATCGGACCCGTATTCGTACGCCTGAACGCCTGGAACGCTTTTTGTTGGCTGCCGCGGTGGCTTATTATCTGCTCATTTTGTTAGGCATTGAAGCCATTTTTTCGGGCATCTTTCGTTGTCTGGTGCGTACCGATGCCTTTTATCATAGTTTAGTTCAATTAGGTTTTATCTTTTTAGATCATATTTTGAACCAGGGGGTTCCTTTTCCTATTTTGCCAGCTCTACCTGATCCCGACCTTGTTGCCCATTTCGTCCTTCCTCCCTAGATACTGGCAAATGGCTACCCCCTCTGTTACTAAGAGGAAAATACTATAATTTCTTCATAGTTTTCCAAATATTTAAAGACATCGAAAATTTTAGATAAGAATCACCATCAATCCGTTGAGTAACACCGCTGTACACCCCATCATACAAATCGAATGCATCGACGCTTGCTGACACATTGTTACACCACGGAGTTAGTTGAAATGCACATCAGGATTCTTGGCCCTTTTCCTGGTTTTTGATTTGCTAATGGCCTGGCCCATAGTTGACGCTGACCAATCCACTCGTCAACGATTCAACCTCGCTCTTGTATTGGGACAATTCCGTTTCTGGTAATGTGATAGGTGGTAGTGGTGGTAAACTTGAGGGGTAGTCTTCCTGCAATTTATATCTCATCATTGCAATGACGATTGGTTCCGTACTTGCCACCAAATCAGCAAATCGTCGCCGATAAACTTCTGCTTCCCTCGAACCATTCCAGAATCTAGCTGTATCGAATATTGAGAAAAGAACGCCGGCCTTATCTTCAGGATACTCAGAGTAAAACAAACTATTAAAGATTTTTGAGGGATACGCCGAATCCATCTCCTCTATTTTCTGTAGACTTGCTAAGACAAGTCGGCTGTAGACGACTGACAAACGGACACGGCTGTCTTGGTCCTGTAATGCTAGATCTATTACAAGTTTAGCATGATCAGATCGTAAAGTTTCAGTTTTATGCCAAAACATTTGAGCAATATAAGCACGATATTTCCAATTTTCATCAGTTCCGAAATCTACTACCAGAGCTTGAACTTCAGTAGGCAAACCCTCATAATTACTCCTCAAAGCTGACATAATTTGGTAAACTACGTACTCATCCCCCTCAGATGCCAATATTGGAAACCATTCTTGGAGTTCTTCTGGGAGATAATTGTAATTATTAAGAAGAGCATAAGCTACACAATACCAGCCATATTGATTGCGTAACTCAAAATAAGCGAGGATGATTTTCTGCAATTCGCTTGGCAACCGTCTATAGTACAAAAATGGTCCGTCCATCAGATTAGAGGAAAGTGGATTAGGCGGATATACAACGCCTCCAATCAGCGCCCGTCGCCAGAGTTCTATTCTTTGTTCAACTAATAGATTAGGATTCGGCCAAGCAGCCTTCATAAACATATACCAGATCTCTTTATCGTTTTCAGGGTCCAGCTCATCAAAAAATGGCTGAAGTTGGCTCGGGAGTTGATGATAATTTGCCAATAATGCTTCAACAATCGTCCTTTGGGCAAACTTTTCGCCGGTTCTAAATGACTCTTGAGTTTGGTCTAACACAGCAGGCCGTAAACATTCAAAGTGTCTAAACAATGGGTGAACCAACATCATCGCTGAATCATAAGTTTGTGCATCAAAAATGAGCTTTTGGAATTGAAGACATAATTCTGCAAAAACACCTTTGGTCTTGCTTTTCTCAATAAATTGAGCCGTTGCTTCTGCAAATGAAGGATGTTGGAAAACAGCACCGGCGATATGTTGAGACTCGGTTCCAATGCTCTTCAACCCAATTGCCATAAATACAGCCGACCAATTTGCTAAAGTAGCTTTAAATCTCTGGAGAACTTTTTCAGGGTCATTATGACCTAATGCTTCGGCAAAAATCTGATAGTGATTAAAACAGTTACGGCCAGGCAAGCCCATGTGAGGGAAACGTTGAAAGCCAGGTTTGAAATCAGTAATATACATGGTTACAAATACAAGTTGATCAAGCTCTGATGAAAGATGATTTATCTCACTTGCTAATGCTGGGACAATTTCCTTAGCGTTTTTCATTGCCAATAACACATCATTTAATTTTTCGTGATCTTTAGAGTGGTCAACAAACCAATAAATATTGTGCGGAGCAACCAATTTATTAGGCGCGGTTTCAAGGACTGTTTGCATTATCGGGTTGTCCGAAGCCCACTTTGGTTCAAGGAAATTGATATATCTACTTAAAACGATGCGACGGCTTTCCTCATCATAGGAAGTGCCTTTGTAAATATCGAGTATAAGCTGTCTTATCTGTGGGGTATCTTGCACAACTCGTTCAAAAACCGACCTTCGCATTGTGACGATAAGTTTAGGCGGTTGATGATCATTATCATTGGACTGAACTGCGTCCAGAAGTATTTTTAAATCAAATCTCTCTTGAGCATATTTGAAGTCTTCTTCCGTCGCACCATATGGGTCGTCTATATAAGTGATTTGACCAGGTTGGATAAACTTTCTGAGGTCATCTTTGTCGTAATCTGACCAGGAATAACGCCCGGCAATAGATATTCTATTATCGTTCCCCATTAAATGGATGTGATAGCCCTGACGATAATAGGACAACAAGAGATATACGGCCGTGAAGGTCTTACCCATATGTGGCTCGCCCACAATACAAACCATATTCTTTTCTTGAAGTACAGATTTGATTGTCTCAAATTCCAGGGGAGGGACATATAACGTTTCAATATTCTCATAGGCAGGGTTGTTGCTGAACAATTGCTCAACGGTGGTTACATTCACGAGTTTTGCCATGAGTGTGTCTAACAATTCTTGAGTATTGTTGTCCAACCAGGGCAAAGCTAATTGCTCTTCCCTGTTTTTTACCGTGAGTTGTTTTTCATCGCTCTTAGAGAGCAGCTTGAATATGTATAGAAATAGTCTTGGATACTGTGCTTCGGCTTCGGTTTCACTGCTAGCATATCGATTGTCCACAAGTAATTGTTGAATACGTAGCCTCATATCACTGGCAGGACGAGTGTTTGTGTTCCAGATAAATTTGCGGATTACTTCAAGCAACTTTTCCCTATCAGACTCCTCGAGGAAGTCTCTAAAGATTTGCCAAGTTTTCTGGGGTACGCTTTGAGGCTTTTGCTTTGTGTGCAAAATTCTCCAAATACCATCCAGCGCCTTCTTAAATTTGGGATCATCTGGATTACGCCAGATGCCTGTACGAATATTTTCCCAGGCAACAATAGCAGCCATTTTATCTGTCATTGGTGATTTTTGTTCCTTGCCTATTTTAGCACTGGTTGTATACTGAAAAATAAGCTCTATGCTAGGATTGCTCTTGCGATGCTCCAAGAAATTAGCAAGCGCTTCAATTGCTTCATCACTTCGTAATGTGATTGGCCTCTCTCGCTGCTTGATTTGTTCAAGCAGTCGTTGCTCTTCTTCAGGAATAACAGTAAGCAAGGGTGAAATAAGATCTATATCTTCTCCACATTCAAGTTCAAGAATTTCTTCAGGCTGTAACTTTAACCACTTTTCGATTGTAAGATCAACTTGATAGACATATCCCCGAACAGTGCTCGAAGCATCTCTATTTCGTAATGTTCTGAATTTCGACATAACTCAAACAGTTTCTTTGGTATCCATTCAAGAGGCCGTACTCAAAAAACAAAGTACACTATAGATGGTAGCAGGCTTAGGTTAATTTCTCAATGACGTCAGGTTAGTTGGTTTACGCTAGAAGTGCACATCAATCTGATTATTCGCCGGACAGGGAATTAGGCTGGGTTAGGTTAAAATAGTTCACAATTAGGTAGGAGATTTAAGTTACGTGATTTCACCCTGATCAGTCAAAGGAAATGTTATAGTTTTATTATAGGATCAAGCTTCTGTTTTACTACGTAAATCAGTCCGCACCTCAACCCGACCGGCATAGTTGAGCCAGCAGAAAATGATTTTCGGCTTCTGGCCCAGCATGACCTCAATTACCTGCCGGTAACGCTGAACCTGGGCCAGATAATCGGTTTGGGCCAGCACCCTCTCTCGTTCAGACTCGTCACGCACAGCATCAGTTTTGAATTCAACCACGTGCCACGTATCGTCCTGAAGAAACAAGGCATCCATTCTGCCTGACTCCACGGCGCCGTCCACGGGCAGACTATAAGGAACCTCGTGCAGACAGCGCTCGGCGCTGTTCATCCTGTGGTACAATTCGTGGCTTTGGAACCGCCCTAACATTTGCTGCGCTTTTTGAACAGCATCGGTGACCTGCTCATTATCCGTCAGACCATAATTGCGGGCCTGGGCTGCCAGCCAAACCTCGAAGCCATCCTCGCCAAAACGCCAGGTCGCCAGGGCTTTGTGCGTTAAATCCCCCACCACCCAGGCCGGCGCACGCCGGCGTACCGCCGACGAAACGACTCGGGCGATACGCGGTAGTCGCTCAGCCGGAAGCGGTGCTTTTGACACAGTCACAGGATCGAGCAAAGGCGGCGGCACCGGAGCCAATATCTCCGGCTCAACCGTGGCGATACGACCAGATTGCGTGAAACTGTAGCCCGGCTCGTAATTGGTGCACCTCACCGGACTCTGTCCCACGCTTAATGTCAATTCAATGGCTTTGTCACCGGTCTCATTATGTTCAATGGTCAGATCCCCCAACCCCAGATTGTCGGTTTCGGCTAGCAGCGCCAACCAGCCGCTGGCCCGCTTAAGTTTATTGTCCTTATTCAAGCTAATGGCTCCACTCAACAGCACCTTTTCTTCGGCCCGGGTAACGGCCACATATAGCAGGCGCTTGAATTCGGCCTCCTCCTGCTCGCTGTCTGTACGATTGCCCAGTAGATAACTGGCCGCTATATTTTTCTCCTCATCCCGATGAGGGATCAAGAGGCTCAATTCGGGGTCAATTAGAATTTCTTGCCAGGTTGGAGGTTTGTAACTAACATCGCCCAGGGCCACGACCGGAAATTCCAACCCTTTGGCAGCGTGAATAGTCAACAATTGCACTGCCCCTTCAGCCGGAGTCCGGGCTTCACCTTCACGACTACCACTGTCACGCAAGTTATTAATATAAGCTAGAAACTCATTGACGCTGACTAACTCCGCGGTGTTGGCATCGGCCAGCAACTTGCTAACATTGCGGGCGCTGCGCTGCTGGCCAATTTGGATCAAAGCGGCGCGGTAATCCGTCTCATCCAGAAATTGCTTCAGAATATCCGCGACCGGCATACGGCCCACCTGGCGGTGCAGCCTGTCAATGATGGGCCTGGTCCGATCAAGGCGCAGCTTTTCTGTCTCAGACAGATGGAGTGCGCTTGAGGTGAGGGTTTCCCAAAATGAGCTTGATGTCTGGGTTCGAGCCTGGTGGAGGCGATACAGCCCTTCATCAGAGAGGGAGAAAGCCGGTGAGCGGAGCAGCCCCACCAGGGCCAAGTCGTCGGTCGGGTCGGCAATGGCTTGCAAGGCATTGAGCAAATCCCGAATTTCCGGCCGCTCATAAAAGCCCCGCCCGGCCACCGTTAAAAACGGAATGCCGGCTGCTTCCAGCGCATCCTCATAGGCTGCGAAGGAAGTGGATGAGCGGCACAGGATGGCGACATGGCCGTAATCCAGTCGGCGAGCCTTATCACCTACACCGGTGTAGATTTCCTCTGCTTCAACGAGTTCGATCAGGCGATTGACCAACACGCTGGCGGCGTGGTCCAGAGCACCGTCGCTTTTGCTACCGACCGTGAGATGGAGCTCGATATGCGGCGCCGTGAAGCCCTGGCCGGCTACTTGGCGATGCGGCTCTAGCGCCGAAAACGGCTCAAGCCAGGGGCGTGTCGGGTCGGCAGCGCGACCCAGCACCGGGGCCAACAATTCATTCATGCCCTCAATCAAATCGCTGTGGGCCCGATACGACGTTTCAAGCGGAACGTGTTGCCCGCCCCGGGCCACTATCTCGTCTCGTTCGGCTCGAAAAACGCTGACATCAGCGCCGCGAAAGCGATAGATCGATTGTTTGGCATCACCAACAATGAACAATTTGCCCTGGTCGCCATTGAGCAATGCCACCAAGTCTCGCTGGCGGTCATTGGTGTCCTGAAACTCGTCGACCAGAATGGCCTGGATGTCGCGCTGCCAACGCTGGCGGACCGTTTCCTGGTCACGTAACAGGCGCAAGGTCTTATCCTCGAGATCGTCAAAATCAAGGCTGTTTTGAGCTTCTTTCAGGGCAATGAAACGATCATGGCCGTACTGAAACAACCGGCGCAACCGGGGCAAGGCGTCGGCTGCTGTCTCGTCCAATTCATTCAAGGCCAATAATAAGAATTGTTTTTCTTTCTTCCACAGCTCACGGATGGTTTTCAAGGCTGCTTTAACCTCAGCCACCTGTTCCGCCCCGCCTGGCCAGTTTTTCTGACTGCCAACATTCAGCTTAATGGTGTCCAGATGGGCCAGCAAGCCGGTCGGGTTAGCCGCCACGGCTAACGCCGTCTGGCGATGGGCTTCTAATTTGTCGGCTGAATTCGTTGGTTCGTTTTGTCGTAGGGTTTCGAGGTTGGCCTGCCAGGCTGTGCTGCTGGTCAATACGGCCAACACCTGGGCCTGAGTCTGGCTCAGGTGCTGGTGCCAATGTTCGATGAGGTTATCCGGCATCGTGGCAAAAATCGCGCTGGTTTCAAGCCGCCGGTTTAATAGCACCGCCAGGGTGCGGCGCAACACCGCCTCGCCCAGTAGCCCAAACAGCGAGACTACCTCCGGCTGATTGGCCGCCCAGGTCAGGCTTTCGGCAATGACCTGTTCTCGCAAGACGTTGGTCAGCCCTTCCTCCAGTACTTCAAAGCGAGGATCAAGGCCAGCCTCAGCGGGATGAGCGCGCAAGATTTCGGCACACAGGCTGTGGATGGTGCTGACCCGGGCCGCATCGAGCGTGCTGTAATGCGCTTGCCATAAGCCCCGCTCGTCCTCGGATAAGTCAGTTCGGTCCAGATATTCGCGAATGGCATCCCGCAGGCGATTGCGCATTTCCCGGGCCGCCTTTTGGGTAAACGTAATAGCCACAATGCTGCGCAGCCCCGTTCCCTCGCTGAGCAAGGCCAGATAGCGGGCTACCAGCGTCCGGGTTTTGCCGGTTCCGGCGCCGGCGGTGACTACCACTTCCTGGTTGCGAGCCAGAATAGCCGGGGTTTGTTCTTCACTAGGCGATAACTGCTGCACGATAGGGTGAAACACCATCAGCGTCCTCCCCAGGCCGGGTGATAGTGCCAGCAAAAGCTCGCGGCCGGGCAGTAAGTGGGGCAGCCACCAGCCGGCGGCTGGGGTGTAAAGTGGCCAGTTCGAGCCCCCCGCACCGCTTCCCAGGCCTTCTCAACCGCAACCTGCATCGCCGCCTCTGGCCCGCTGGCAAACTCGCCTCGGAACGTCGCCAGTCTAAAACGGCTGGCTTCAGCTTGGTGGATGTGCCAGTAAAAGCCATCCACCGCCTGGCCTAGCTCCAACGCTTCCTGCGCGGCCAGCGCATAAAGGGGCAGTTGCAGCTTTTTCCCTTCTCGAATGGCAGCCTCATCATAGCCATAAGAACCGCCGGTTTTGTAGTCGATCAGGCGGAGGGTTTTATCTGGCCCTTGGTCGATCCGGTCAATCACTCCATGCAGCTGGAAGTAATCATCGCCGTCGCGAAGGGTCAACGGCATGTCCGGTTCAAAAAAACGCTGCTCATAGGCCAGGGGTTCAAAATCGCCGGCCAGTTCGGCCAATTTAATCAATGAGCGCTGCACATTGTCCAAAATAGTCTGCCGGGTTTGCGACCACCAGGCCGTTGCCCGGAAACCTTCCTTTTCCGGAGCCTTATCCAGAATCGCGCCGCCGATTTCCGGCAACGCTTCCAGCAATTCCTCCAGGTCAGTCGGGTCAAGGACGGATTGGTAAAGCTTTTCAAAAGTATCGTGGTAAATTCGGCCCAATTGGCGGGCGTCCAGCCCTTCTTCCGGTTCGCCTCTAGGTTCAACGCCCAGCAGGTGTCTGACAAAAAAGAGAAAGGGGCAAGTGCGATAATCTTCCAGACGGCTGGCGCTCCAGATTCTGGTGGGACCATACTCATTGGCCAGGTCAGCAGTGGCGGCGTGCAGATTGCCGTCAAACAGACTGCCCGTTGCCTGGGCCAATCGCTGCGCCATTGTTTGGGCAGCTGCAGCCACAGCCGTCTGCCGTACGGGGTTGGTCTCGGCGATCCACTGCTTGACTACTGCGTAACCGGCGTAGCGTCCCAAACTCTCCATCAGCTCGGGCCAGGAGGCGACTTCGTCAGGCCGGGGCAAACGCTCCTGAGTCAGGGGCAAGGGGGTGACTTTGACCAATTTGATGACCTCTTCCCAATATGGGGAGGCCTGCCAGGGCGCGCCATTGTCGGCCAGGCGGGGGCGGGTCAGCAGGAGTTGATCCCAGGGTCGGGCAATAGTTTCGTAAAAGAACTCGATCTCGGCGCTTTCGGTGGAAGGTCGAAGCGGAATACCCAGTTGGTTCAAACGGAAGCGGTCGCTGTCCCGCAGCAGCGGGTCTTCGCTTAAGCGGGTAGGGAACTCGCCTTCAGCCAGGCCCAGTACGGCCACGGCCTGAAACGGCACCCCGCGGGCCTGAACCACATCGGCGACCAGGATGGCTTCCTCAGCCGGGTCATACGGCAGCAAGTAGCTGCTGGCTTCAATAGCGCCGGCCAGCTCGTCAAAAAACTGGCTAAAGGTCATTGATTGGTTTGGGGTAATGGCAGTTTCGGCCCAGACCAAACCGCGCAAAATCTCTTTGAGTTGCTGGAGCGCGGCCAGGTCGCGGGCGGCCGTCGTTAGCTCGGCCCGGATACGGTCAATCACCTTGAGCGAGATGGGGGCAGCCGGGTCGGGTTGTGAAAAACGTAGCGCAAACTGCGGGTCGGCCCCGATTAGGTCTTCCAGCCACCCGGCAAAGTCGCGCAGGCTAACTGCTGCCTCCGGCGGCGTCAGGCGCCGGATAAATCGCTCAAATATGGTCTGAAGTTTGTGGGCGGTGGCGGCGTCAGGCAACCCGACTTCTTGGGCAGCCTGGTCTCGCCGGGTCAACGGCTCAAAGGCCTCCAGCCATTGGCGCTGGCCCGCCAACACCTGCCCCTGGCGGGCAACGTTGGCCAGTAACGCAGCGTCACCGGCTTCAATTCCAATCGGTTCTTCGGCTTCGAGGGTTGGCCGGGCTGCCCAATCGAAATAGGGTGACCGCCAGGCTTCAAGTACCAGCGGGTAAGGCAGCGCCGGCCTGGGATCGGTCGCCGAAGCTGGCAGCATCAGCCGCAACAGATTGAGCAAGGCCGCTACGGCCGGATTACTGCGCAACGGCTGACCCTCCATCAGGTGCAGGGGCAAACCAAACTCGACCCCGACTTGGCTGATGAAGGGGCGATAAGGGGTAATTGAGCGGGCCAGTAGGGCGACCTGACCGGGAGACAAGCCGTCCATAATGAGCCGTTTTTTGAGCCAGCGTAACGCGCTGCGCACCTCGCCGACCCGGTCGGGTGCTTCAATCAGGCTCACGACCTCGACGCCGAGCACTGAGTCCTGAGACGACTTGAACAGCTGGGCTTCCAGGTGGGCTAGCACCGGGTGGCAACGGCGTGGTCTGACCGGTAGCGGCTCCGCTGAAACGTGCAGGGCGGCCTCCAGCTGCGCTCGCGTTTGCTCGAAACGACGATGCACCAGCGGCCGGGTAGGTCTGCCAGCGCCGGTCAGGGTAATGACCAATTGCTGGGTCTGCTGAGCGATTTCTTTCAAAAAATCAATCTGCATGGGTGTGAAGTTGTCGAACCCGTCCACCCACAGCACGGAGTCGGTAAAAGTGGGCAGAGTTGGCCGGTTAGCCAGCGCTTCTACGGCCAGCCAGCCCAGGCCGGGCCGGTCGGTCCAGTGACGGGCCTGCAATTGGGTCTGATAAGCGGCGTAAATTTGGGCAAGTTCGGCCAGGCGATTTTCGTTGCCCAATTGGGTGATGGCCGCTGACAATAAATCAGGATCAATTCGCCCGGCCTTCAATTCTCCAGTGAGATTTTGCAGGAGCGAGATAAAGCCGGGACGACGTTTGAGGGAACGGTAGTAGGTTAAGGGCAGGGAATCAACAGTGGCCTGGAGCAGCCGGTATTGGACCGGCTCACTCAGTTCGATGTATGGCTGGCCCACGGCATCCAGGCATTCCATATAGAGTTCATAAAAGAGCTGCACCCGCACCCCCAACGCGCCACCCGCTGCCGCTAATCGGCGTTTCCAGACTTGGGCTTGTAGTCCGCTGGGGACACAAACGCGCACGGTTGTGGACAAATCCCCAACGACCTGGCGAGCTTGCTCAATTAGATAATCGGTTTTACCGGCCCCGGCTGGGGCAAGGTAGAGATGGATAGACATCTCGGTCTCCTGGATTAAGCTTGATGATTATAGTAAACACAGCACATCCTGCAGAGCGTTAACCGCGAGGTGATTGGGTAAAGGGAGCGTGGGGTCGCCGCCGTGCCATGCCGGGGTATAGCGCAAGTAGTCTACCAGCCGCGCCCAAGCCTGTTCCTGGTCGCCGGGTTGCATAAAAATGGGGATGATTTCCATAATACGTTGGTGTTTGTATGAGCGATCCCCACCACTCTGGGTCTTGGGGTCAGTCGCTTTTTGATAGGTGGTGGTTTGGGGCATCTGGCCAATGCTGTGAAACATCGGGAAAGGGCCAGACGTGCGGGCCAAGTGTAGACTTTCCGCGCTGCGTCCAGCCTCATATTGACCGGCGTCATTGCCTGGAAACACCCGCACGTATTGAGGTGTTTCGTGATTCTCACTGGTGCGTAGGCGAATAAGCCGTAGGTCTGGCACTGAGGCGGGCGTCAAAATATCCCCGGTGGTCAGGCGAAGCTCATTACGCAGCAACTTCGGATTTTGCAGTGTCGGCCACACACCGCGAAAATCGTGGGCTTCAACCAGAACCAGGGTTGGGCTGTTGGTCATCAGGCAAACCTGCTCAATGAACGATGAGATTTTATCGCCATTCAGATTGAGAATTTGCCGGTGATTTTTTTTCCCTCGATTGCTTTTGAAGAACTGGCCCAAACTCAGGGTAGCCTGATGATAGGCCAACCATATCTGGCCGGGCCAGCACATCTCGACCTTGCCAATGGGGAGAACCCGTACCGCCAATGGAAAATCAATGGCTTTCGATCCGCTTGTCCGGCGGCGGTATAGACCGATGACCGTCAGGTGGTCAGCCACCTCGCCGGGCAGGCCAGCTGCCCGGTAGATATCGCGAATGTCGCCGAAAATTGTGCCGGTTTGTCGCACCAGCAAATCTGTCACGGCGTTTTTGGCGCGGCTTGTATCACCTGACTTGAATTCAGCCTTGGGCTGCACAAATAACTGCGAACCGATATCAAGATGCATACACACCTCACGGATTACGGTTTTTACTTTTTCATCGTCATCTGACAAGTTGTCACGCGGGACTTCAATTAAGGCCATTATTTTGGCGTTATTAGGAAATTCTATCTCCTGCAAGAACTTCTTCCAGAGACGCCGACGCCTCTGGAACTCTATGGTAGAAGCATCCTCCGGAAAAGGAGCTGTCAACTCATCCTGAAGCTGTAATTCGATGATATGAGTATCTAGATCAGGTGCAGGCAAACACATTTGCGCATGCTTCCGTAATTCGAGGCGGCTATTTTCAGCGCGATACAGCAGCAGCAAATAGAGAGGTTTATCATCAACGGCTCTCCGCCCGGACTCGATTTTTAACTGCTGCTTGGCTGCGTCATCAAGCGTTTCAGTTTTTCGCGACTGGCCGAATATTCGAACCTGCCGGTTGCCTTCGTCCATCAGTTCCCAAACCGTCAGTTCTGCCGCGGTGCGTCTGCGTCCGAAGGTTTCCATGTCTCGTTCAAGTGGTGCAATTGGCGTGAGGATAGAGTCTGTCAATTGGGCTACCTGTTGAAATACCTCATACATTTCGCCGGGGCTGAAGCCGGTTCCTAATTCATGGTCGGGCTGCATACCCTGGGCGTATATCCAGAAGTATTTATCCCGGTCATTGGCAAACCAGTGTTCTGATGGATTAGCAGCCAATTTATCAGGCTCAATTAACGCCCGGATATTGACCTGTTCAAGCAGGTGACGGGTTTGATCGCGCCAAAAGAATTTTTTACCGCGTCTGTCTACCTGTAAGGGGATAAGGGTTGTGTCGAAAGGCCAACCATCAATGAGCGGTGCCTTAAGCCCAACCATAACTGTTGACTTGCGATTGCGATTCAGCCACTCAACCGGACGGCTCATATAGCGGCGACAATGAACATGAAGGTCCACATAAGGCTCGGCATCGCCCGGCACGGTTTGAACTATGAATTCAATAACATAAGCAAATCTGTCATTACCCGCTTCCGAAGGGAGCGGCTGGCTGACCAGAGATAAATGCCCCTTTCCCGTTCCTTTACTCAAGCGCCATTCTGGATGGAGGTCGAAAATTGTCAGCTTCTGTTTGACCAGATACTTGGCCAATAGGCTGGGAATGGCCTGATAAATAAAGGGGCTGTGGGGCCAGAGAGAGTCAACCGTTGCCTCTTCCCATTCATATTCGGGATGGTCGAGCTTCTCTAGCAGTTCCAGGCGGGCCTGCTGCACTTCGGGCAAAGTTATCTCATTCTTGAATTTATTGTCAATCCAATTTGCGATCCATAATTGGACGACGGTTATGAGCTGGCTTAGTTGAGGTCGTGGCGCGTCGGCCGGCAGCACCAGATATCTGATTTCTTGCTCATCAAATTTATACTCTTCAAATCCGTGAACCAATGTCGTTGATAAGGCGACCAGTGCTGCATTGAGCGGTTGAAATGGCGGCAGCTCTTTGAAAACTAACTCTCTGCCCAATTTCTGTTTAATGAAGTCAGTAAATTCATTGATTGCTCTCTCCCACGGAAAGCGCAGATAAGCAATCTGTTCATTGGCCAATGCTTCCAGATTTAGGCGGAATCGGAATTCCTGAATGTGATGCGGCGACTCTGTTTTATTCATGCTATCTTACTCCATTACTAAAAGTGGTTCATCTTTAATGGTTTCAAGCTTGGCCAGCCCTTCTATTTGGTTTAAAGACCTGGCCAAGGGTGCGTATAAAGCTTGTCCGACTGGCTTTTGACAATAATAGTTTAGTAGGTAAATCATCCTCAAGAGTAGACTGGTTTCAAGTGTGTCAGACCTATTGCCTGTGGCCGTATGGGGTGCCCAGGCCGCGTCAACGAAATACGCCCGAAACGGAACACCTCCCCGTAACAACCGGCCACAAGCTTGAATAATAAGACCGGCCATCGAGGCGGCTAGATCGTTTTTGCGCTTATCATCCAAATCCTGATATCGGCGGGCGGCATCATAGCTATCCCACTCATCATGCGCCCAGTCACGCAAGACTTCAGCTTTTTCGTGAAAGCCTACTTTTCCCTGCCAAAGTTCATCGTCAGATCTGCCGCATTTGTTCAGGACACACCAGTTTAGCCATTGGGCTCGAGCCTGCATATCAAAGGGAGGCGCCATTGGTCGGGTCAAAAATAATACGGTTCCAAAGGCAGCAACATTGTTTTCATTGAGAATATTGTAACCACGACCAATGGCCTGCAGCGGCGCAACCAGAATGTTACCCTGAGTCTGGCCGAATTGCTCTATATCATGCTTAATAAATGTCTGACCATCCAGCCTGGCCCACTGCCATTCATTCGACTGGGTTGGGACGGCACTGCGTACCAGTCCATAGGTTAACTGGTTCCACTCTGGCTGCTGGCTCAAGATGGCTTGCATCACCGGCTGTACCTGCTCATATGAGTTTACGAACAGGAGTAGGCGAACCCGGTCGCCCCACACTTCCGGCTGCTGCTCGGCTAAATTGGTGAGGCGTTTCAACTCTTGCAGCAAAAAAGCTTGCTTTGGGGCTGGATAGCCGGCCAACTGTTTGCCCAATAAAGCCAGTTGTTGTCTCAAACGCCCGCTGCCTGACACAAAGATGGGTTTACCCTCGTTGTCTCGAGCCGGCCTGAAGAAGAATTTGCTGGTCTCGATGGCCTGCTGGCTGTGCGCTGTGGGTTCCAGGACAGCGGCGGGTTCAACCGAAAAATGCCATGTTGCCGAGTCAGGAAGCCAGGATGTGCCGGACATGGCCAACACATTAGGGCCGGGATAACCAAGGTCACTGAGTAATTCATGGAAGTGTTCAACGTACCAGCGGCCGATGTTGCGATATTGAAACGTAGAAAATCTGCGAACTTTCAGCGGAATTTGTTCACCATCCGCTGTATCCGGGCTGGCTCCAGCTTCTTCCAGGTATTGAAATCCGAAGAGACTACCGGTGGGTGAGGTGGGCAAGACACCGGCCAGGTCACGCGGAATGCGACTCAAGCGATAATCATCGGCAATCTGACTGGTGATAAACAAGGGTGCATGTTGCCAACCATCAAAGGTGATTCGCACCATTTCCTCAAGGATAGCGACCGAAATCGCCAGTTCAAGCCTGACGGCCAACGTCTCCAAGTCATCAGGCATAGGGGGTGGCCGTTTTCTGGTTCGACGCGCTGATCGATGCTGCCACTTCTCAAGCCAGGCTGCTTTTTCAAGCGCCAGTTGGCCGGCAATGGCCTTAGAATCAGGTACATATTCTTCTAACCATTGCTTGCATAAAGCTAAAACCCGCTCCCGATCAACCAGACTGCCGCCACGGGCCAAGACCTGGTCGGCAATGGCCAGAAGTCGAGATAGCGGTTCCTTGTTATAGCTATCGCCCGGATGGAGAATAGATCCACGGCGAAATTGGTCAAAATAATCCAGAGCTACCCGATTAATCTTTTCCTGATCAGCATCCGATCTCTTCACCTGCAAACGATAGGCTAAATCAAAAAATAAACGGTGCGCGGTGAAGTAGCGGTCGCCAAGCCACTCCCGTAACACGGCCTGGTCGCGCAGCATACTACATACTTGTTCGGCGACCTGCCGGGCGCTCCGTTCGGCCGTAATCCAGCGCTGCCCCTGTCGAGAGATTTGATAGCCGCGATTGAGACCCTCGATGGTTTTGACATCCATCACGTCAAGCAGCCCCTGGCCCCCGTCGAGTAGCCACTGGTCGGAGGCATAGACGTTGTCAAACCATTGCTGAACCGTATCAACCTCGTCAAAAATTACAAGATCTGCCTCATGGTAAATCATCTCTCCTAAAAGCATCTGACGCCGGTCAGTTGCTACCGGTAAATGGGATGTTGCCATTGCCCCAGGCGTTGTAATCCAGATCATCGCCTCAGGAATATCGTGGTAAAGTTGGCGTGAAGGGCATAAGGCAAAGAGCGGACAATGTAGCAGTGAGCCTGGTTTATCAGGTGGGCCGGCTTGCAACCGTTCACATGGTTCGTCGCCGGGCTGTAATGGCCCATCTTTTAGATCATTTTCAACGGCAGAACCCTGAATGGCGCAGCGAGTATCCAACCAGCGTAAGCCCCAATGGTCAGGGCGGAAGCTGTTCGATTGGTAAAGACGCTGCAAATGGTGATGCCGGGTAGTGCGACCCAAGAGGGGCACCGCAACCGGTGAGTTGCCGTCAGAGAGAAGATGATTGAATTCATCGGCTAAATTGATGGCGGTAATGGTATCGCCGACCACCAGAGTGGTGCGCCAGTTGCCGGAAAGGACTCCATGCGCGGCCAACAGCTTCATTAAGGTGGATTTACCGGCGCCAACCATACCCGCCAGATGCAGCATCCCCTCGATTTTGAGCGGATGGCCATTTAGCTGGCTCAAACCACCATCTTTTTCGACAAATCGCAACCGGATAACCTGGTCAAGCAGCCAGCTCCATTTAGCAGAGTTTTGATCTGGCTTTCGTTCCTCGGCTCTTTGATCCAGCATATCAGCCGTGTTTCTTAGTCCGGCCCAATCCACAATGATTGGTTGGCGGGGTCGTTCCTCACCGTTAATTTGAGGGATGGTATCCCCGGCTGTCGCAGCGGAAACCATTTCAGCATCCAGATCAACGGTGATTGTTCGGGGCCGTTGGCGGGTTGTGCGGAAGGTGATGCGCCCGGGTCCTGCCAAGACATATGAATGTTTATTGTAACTGAGTTTTTTATGCAACAGGTTGTCGTAAATTTCTATTCGATTGGTCACATAGGCTGGGCCGTTAGGTTCGCGTTGTGCCGGTTTGCTGAGTGGTTGAGCTGCGTCAACCTGGTAAACGCGCCATTGAGCGGGTAGCTTGCTATACCAGTAGAGCGCATCGCGCCAGGCGAAGCGTCCAAAATGGAGCAAGACCCGAGCGTTGGCCAGCGCCCGTTTTTGGTTATTGTCCAGGTTGGTGAGTGACTGGTGAGGCACAGGTAAGGTGCTCAATAGCGACCAGATAACGTCAGCCGGTTCATCGGTCAAGCCGATTATTTCCAGTAACCGAAATGCGAGTTCAACCTCCAGCAGCAGGCGGGGATTATCGATTTCAGCATCAATATCGGCAGCACTAATTTTTCGTTTCAGAGAGTCATACCATTGTTGGTCAAACATAGGTCAGGCGTCCTCGGTTAATTGAGCAAGTTTGCGAATAACCAGGTTCTTGAAATCCACTTCACTGACTCCCTTGACTTGGATAGATAATTCGGCAGCCCGGTTAAACAGCTCAACATAGTTTTTATTCCAATCAACGCGATACTGAGGAAATACGTAATATCCTTGATCCCAGCGCAGTTGTCCTAGGTTATAGAACGACTGGCTACTGACTCGCCGGCCCAGGTTGATGGGATCGGCGTAATCTTTCACATCAATCGCCCAGGAGGTGTTGTCGGCAAAACAAAGTTGGAGATCATACCGGTCCACCCCTGGCCAGAGGAAAACACTCACCAGTCCGGAATTCGCTGTTTGTAAATTTTTGGCCCAATCGTACAGCTCAACTTCTGGTAAACCCGGGACACACACCCGTCGCACCATACTCGGCTTTAATCGTAGTAAGTTACCTGTTGGCGCTAACAACTTACAGGCACGATAGCCGCTTGTAAGACGGCCACACACACTGTGACGCTCACACCGGGGAGTGCCATCGACCCAATTCAGAATTGATTGACAATGGGGACACCGCCAGAACTGGCCTTGATGTAAGGCTTCATTCAGAAATTCGTCTTCAGCCTCATAAAAATCGGCCACTTGTTTGAGGCGAATTAGAGGTAAATTGCCTAATGTCTGTTGAATGTTTGCCAGGGTTGTAACAGGATTTTCGACGATAAATCGACGGGTTACAACATAAACGTAACCCAGAGTGTCAGCATTGGACCGGTAGAGATCACGCAGTCTCTTCATTCCTGTTTGCGTAATCTCATCCTGAAATTGGGCTAGTGTTGCCATACCAGCTACACCCTCTGACTCTAAAAACTCATAAGCCCAGTCATCGGGCTGGCCCCCAAAAAGCAAAGTAAAATCCTGATCCAATTCAGCGGTAACGGCCTCAGGCAGCTCACCAGGCCACCACTCGCCTATCGGCTCTTCTAACAATGCCAAGGTCCCGGTAAGTGTATTGGGTATAGGTGTCCGATGCCGTATCTGGAAGGCAGTCAGCATGTTCAGAGCTTGCTGCCAGAGCGGCGGATAGGGATATCGAAAATCTGTTTCAGCAGCTTCAATTAGTCCAGCGACAAGATATTTGAAGAGGGTATCGGCATCTTTGGTCATAGGTCAACTCGATCTGAAACAGGAATTGGAAAACGGTAATAGTACAGAAGCCCTTTGTCCGACACCTCATATTCTCGTTGAATGAGGCCCTGGTTAAAAAGTCTCTTGAGGCGATTATTAGCGGTGTTGAGAGCCAAATCTAACGCTTGAACCAATTCGGGAGCAGTTATTCGCTCGCGGTTGGCCAGCATTTCCAGCACTTCTTGCAGGCTGGGTTCAAGATGCCCGATAATCTCCCACTTCCCCGTGGAAGTGATATGGATAAATGCTAGTTTGAGTTTCTGGCCGCGAATGGCTCGATCAATATTTACAATGCTGTCTGGCGTTAATCCCTTCAGTAGCAAACGTCGTTGATCGAATTTGTTGGCAGCGATTTCTTCGCCCAACCGGATGATGGTTTCATCGGCAAAAGAAACATCCATTAATTGATCATCGGGAAAGCACACCACCAGGGCTTCGTTTTCAGGGATACTCTGCAGTTGCATTTCTAAAATAGGATAGGCCTTTTCCCCCTTGGAACGCATAATGAATAGCCCACTTGTAAGACCGATCTCATTTTGCAATTGACTAATGTTATATCCTATCATTTTTTCTCCCTGAATATTCACTGTGTCTATATGTCAATTCACTTAAAATTAGTGAAATCGTAACTACAATTTACTCAATCAAAGTGGATTTGTCAAATCGCCTTTCTAAATTTTTGTATCGGAGAGCAAATTACTTCATTGGGGCGCTAAACTCGACGACAACTTGGGCGCCAGGAATAGCGGAAAGTGAAGGTGATATTCGGCGCTGATATTTTCCGCGGCTGAAAATCGCCGCAGTTTCGGACCTGAGCCACAAATATCCGCCTTCTTGATCAACCGTTGTCTCGATGGTAGACAGGCCTAAGCCCCCTCGTCCTGTCTCTCGTGAGGTCTTACCATCAAGCGCCGCTGATAAATAATCGCTCTGTTCATTGCCGAATTCGCCAAATCGCGTGGCTAGACTTCCGCGGATTCCACACCCCATGTCTCCGATGGCAATACATACGACGCGTCTTTTGCGCTTTCTTTGTTGCCAATATCGCTGGATTAAAGCGCAGCTTTTGTTGTCACCACTATGATATAGAGCATTGCTACATAATTCGCTTAGGATTTGCAATATCTGTGGCAGGTTAGAGAGGTTGAGGGGAGCGCAGACACGTCTTGTTCTTTCGACAATTTGTACAACGTCATCCTCACTGGCAATGGTCGTTAATTCCAGTAAGTTATCTGTGTCGGGATTTCGGTTCCACGTATCTTCAAGAAGTTTCCCCTGTAATTCAATCCATTGGCTGCTGATCGAAAAAAAATTCATGCGCTCTAGATAGGACAATACCTGGTCATTCAGATTTCTTAAACCTATCGGGCTTTTGCTGTGGTGAAATAGATAACGAACCCCAATATTTAGGGCCATAAGGTAATGAGGTTGAATATATGTTACCCGACCGAAATCAAGAGCAAAACTTGCCGCTCCGGACGATTGAATCAATTGCTGGTAAAAGTCTTCGACACCGGTAAGTTCTTTATTCAAAGGGTGAAGAAAAATGACTTGAGGGTTCATAAAAGCAGGTTCGCGAGTCTAAATCAATGTAGGAAAAAGGCTTGACCCATCTCCATTCAAGGAGTACCATATAGTCAGAGTTGAATAGGGCAAACCCCACGTCGCCACCGGCGAGTGCTACGAACACTCACCGGCGGCTAACCCCGCCAACTGGGTTTAGCAGTTGACAAGGCTGGTGTCTATTCTATCATAGCTTTTATGGTAGCTCAAAGATAACCAGACGGTCACTCCTGCCTGCATGGCGAGGGTGGCCGTTTTTTGTTTTGTCGCTATTCAGCTTAGGGCAGGGTATTTCGGTACCCTGCCCACCTCTAAGGGTTTGCTATCTTGACAAAGATCTACTTGACAACTCAAGCCCTCTCGTTACACCGTCAATCACTGGCACCAAACGAAAGGAATTGCTCACTTTTATGCAATGACATACACCATCCCCCAGTTCTACCTCAACAGAAAAAGTTATTGCATATTAAGGAGACAAAATAATGAATATTACCCATTTAAGCCATGAACAAGTTCAGTTTGATTTTTGTGCGGTGCCATTAGTATATCAGACGGTGACTCTGGTCTTTCCAGGCAGGCAAGTTGTTGTTGACGTCAAAACGGGTACCATCCACGATCAACCTCTCAATAATCAGGTAGCAATGCCTACAGTAGTCTTAGTTGACAAATTCAAGACTCACAAAAAGCGTGAAGAGGTCAGTCAAAGTACAATTACTTGCTACCATTCTTTACTAATTAGTTTTGCCGAATTTGCCCCACAATGGCCGCCCACAATAGAGCAAGTGAACCAATTCTTGGATATCTATCGGAATGAAGAAGAATACAGTAAAGTTACTCTGGCTGAATATTGGGTCCGACTTAACGCTTGGTTCAAGTGGGCTCAAAAAGCTGGCTACATTATTCTTAACCCAATGGAGCAAATAGAACGCCCCAAGCTTCCAAAAGTTGAAGCCAGTGTTATTGCCCCCCAAGATTTTGTCAAAGTGATCAAGTATTTGGAACAAGCTAGTGTCAATTTAGAACCTCAACAACGCGGTTTGCCTTATGAACGGGCCGTTCGTGATTTAGCTATCCTCCGCTTTACCTACGCCACAGGCTGCCGTATCGGCGAAGTAGCCGGTTTACGGATGCGCGACTTTTATCTGAAAGAAGGTAAAGCGGTAATCCAACCCAAAACCTCCAAAACAAAAGAGCAGCGTACCGTCTATTTTGGTCGGCAGGCCCAACATTCCTTGGAATTGTGGCTAAAAAGTCGACCAGACATAGGCGGCCAGGTTTTTTTGGGAACAAAGGGAAACGGTTGGTCCAAAAAGCCATTCACAAAATATGGTATCTATCAAGCATGGCAAGCTAGGCAAGAAGAAGCCTGTATAGGTCCATACAAGTTCCACGAAATTCGGCACAGCCATGTTACCCACAGTCTAAATAATGGTATTGCCGTTCATCACGTTAGCAAACAGGCAGGGCACAAGTCTCCAAATACGACGCTGCGTATTTACGCCCACAGCGAAGATCCTGAACGTAAGAGAGCCTATAGTGCTAAAAATCCGGATGACAGTTTGGAAGAGTAAGAGCAAAAGAACAGCATAATTAATGCCGGTTAATCGGAGCAAATGGGGTAGAATTTGACCGGTAGTAGGCAATATGTTATACTACCGGTCGTTAAAATTGAATATAGTTGGCAACAAAAAAGCTTTTAGTTTTAATTAAAACTATTTATGCCGAGGTAGCTCAGTTGGTAGAGCATTTGACTGAAAATCAAAGGGTCCCCAGTTCAAGTCTGGGCCTCGGCACCTTAAATAGTGGGGAATCGTCTAATGGTAGGACAGCGGCCTTTGGAGCCGTATATCCAGGTTCGAATCCTGGTTCCCCAGTTTGGTTAATTTTGCCAAATCGGTTGATAGACGTTATAATATATTAATCGGTACTCAATTGGGGGCGTGGTGTAGTGGTCAACACGCCGGCCTGTCAAGCCGGAGATCGCGGGTTCAAGTCCCGTCGCTCCCGCTCACATAGCTTTAACAAAAACTGTTGCGGTCTAAGCAGCAGTTTTTTGTTTCTATAATGTCAAGGAGGCCAGAGGATGACACACGAGACAATTCTCTTTCTGCATGGTTTTTTATCATCAGCGCAGGGAACCAAAGCCGATTACCTGCGGCAGCGGTTGGCTAACTACCCCGATGTCGAATTTCACGCTCTTGAATTTAACCCAACGCCTCGCGACTTTGAATTTATGACTATTACCGGACAGATAAACCGCCTGCGGCAATATATCCTTGATCACCAAATTGAAGCAGCGAGTCTCATCGGTAGTTCACTCGGTGGTCAAGTTGCTCTTCATTATGCCTATCGTTACGGTGGCATTAGAAAACTATTGCTGTTGGCTCCTGCTCTCTTTTACAGTGTCAATCGCTATGCGCCCAATGAGTTGGCCCAATGGCAAATTTCAGGCGTGCGCACCCTTTGGCATGATGGTCTTCAGGCTGACCTGCCGCTCCGCTATCAATTTCATCTTGATCGATTGCAGTATAATCAACCGGTTCATCCGCCTGTGCCAACGGTTATCATCCACGGTCGAAATGACGACGTTGTGCCTATCACCGGTAGCCGTCAGTACGCCTCAGCCAACCCCAACAGTGTAACGCTAATCGAAGTTGACTCGGACCATCGGCTTAACGATCAATTACCTCTGATTGGCGACCATACCGGGTCGTTTTTGTTGGGCTAGTTGATTCTATGCAAATTGCAAAAGTATGCTATAATACCTTCGTTGCTCCCGAAACGGAGCACATATTCTAATAACATATTGTTTTGGCTGTTCAATGTGGTCGCCCGATTTTTCCGTATCGGGCGTTTTTGTTGCAACAGAGTGGCTCATACTTGCGGGGAAGGGTCGGCTGTTCGCTAACAACTGGGGCATAGCGCTTATGGCGCATGCTGCACAACAGACGATTCAACACGCAAGTAGGAGAAACTATGACAACCGAATTTTCTAGTTTTAGTCTGCATCCGGAGTTGGTGCAGACCGTAGCCGACCTTGGCTACACCACCCCCACCCCCATCCAAGCCGCCATTATTCCAACGATGATGACCGGCCAAGATATCATTGCTCAATCGCAAACCGGAACCGGCAAAACAGCCGCTTTTTCGCTACCCATTTTGCACAACTTAGAGGCCAATCAGGATCACGTGCAAGCGTTGGTGCTAGCCCCGACCCGCGAATTGGCGATGCAAGTCGCCCAAGCGATGTACCAATATGGACGCGCTATAAACGTGCGGGTGCTGCCCGTTTACGGGGGCCAGTCGTACAGCCGCCAAATTAATCGCCTCAAGAAAGGGATTGATGTTGTGGTTGGAACGCCCGGACGCCTGCTCGACCTTATCCGGCAAAAAGCGCTTGATCTCAGCCAGGTTTCGACCGTTGTGCTCGACGAAGCGGATGAGATGCTGAGTATGGGCTTCATCGAAGATATTGAAGCTATTCTGGAAGCAACACCGCTGGCCCGTCAAACCGCGCTCTTTTCGGCCACGCTACCCGCAGAGATTCGCCGTCTGGCTAACCAATATATGCACAAACCCCACTCCTTTAGGGTTGAAGCAAGTCAGCTTACGGTTTCAACCGTCGAGCAGCGCTACTATCTGGTTAATGAGTCGGATAAGCTGGCTGCTCTCACGCGCCTCTTTGAAGTTGAGCCAATCACCAGCGCCCTTATCTTCGCCCGAACGCGGGTTGGTACCGGCGAACTGGCTAACGAACTGACCGTACGCGGTTTTCCTGCCGAATCGCTTAACGGCGACCTCAGTCAGGATGCTCGTGAGCGTGTGCTGGATCGATTTCGCCAGCAGCAAATTACCGTACTGGTGGCAACCGATGTGGCCGCCCGTGGCCTCGACATCGACGACATTTCGCACGTTTTCAACTTCGACTTGCCGCCCGAGCCGGAGGTGTATGTTCACCGTGTAGGTCGAACGGGGCGCGCCGGCAAAGAGGGTGTAGCGATTTCAATAGTGACACCTCGCGAACGGTGGCTCCTGCGCAAAATTGAGTCGTACACCAAACAAAGCATCACGCAAGCAACGCTGCCGACCATCCCCGAAATTAAACAGCACCGTGAGTCCCAACTGGTCGAACAAATGCTCATTTGGCTGCGGCGCGATCGCTGCCGCCGCGAGCAAGAAATTGTGGCGGAACTGATCGAACAAGGCTTCGATATCGCCGATATTGCTGCTTCTGCTTTGAAAGTAGCGCGGGCGGAAGAAAAGCAGCGCCCTATCGAGCCAATTGCTGAAGTACGCCCGTCGCGCCCAAATAGGGATAAGCAAAACGGTAAACAGAACCGCCGCTCTCGAAACCGCCGCCGAGACGATCGTTTTCAAGACCGTTCGCAAGAGGCCGGTATGGTTCAACTATCGCTCGATGCCGGTAAAGCCGACGGGGTGCAGGTTAACCACGTGGTTGGCACACTGGCCTATCATGCCGATATTCCCGGCAATGCCATTGGTAAAATTCGCATTCAAGATCAACACACCCTGGTTGATGTGCCGGAGCAGTTTGTAGGACAAGTCCTGGCTAAAACCGGTTCTTTTCGCATCGGCAAACAGCGCATAGCTGTAGAGCGAGCCTAAAAGTCTGGGGCCACAAGAAATTCCTTGTGGCCCCAGTTTGGTCGTTCATTCGCTGCTTATCTCTCCATTATTCCCCTAAATTCTACAGTTTAATGTATAAAAGCCTATACAACTAAACCGGCACTGGGACCGTGCGATGGGGAAACTGTTTTAACCACGAATTACACCAATGTACACGAATACAATAATATAATGGGTGAAAATTCGTGCAATTCGTGGTTGATTTTATCCCTTCGTACGCAATCCTATCTTGCGGACCCAGTACCACTAAACCGGCCATGTGTACGATGCCCTGGGGTGCAATTACAAAGAAAATAGAGTTGCACTGCAACCCTATTTGTAATAAAATAAGAACTAAGGGTCGTAAACCTCCCCTTCACAC
>JAGRBZ010000079.1 GCA_020433805.1 Anaerolineae bacterium | reverse complement strand
GACGACGCACTGTTTGCCAGGGACTATTTTTTCAACCGGGTTTTGCCTGCGGCGATGCCGTTTTACGACCCACTGACGGTTAACGAGCCAGCCGTTGGCTCCGGCATCATGCTGCTGGCCGCTGCCTCGACCTTTCCGGAGTGGGCGGTTAAGCTGGTGTACAATGATAAAAAAGTCGTGAACTGAATAATAAAGTTGTGAACCGAGAGAATAAAGTTGTGAACTGAACAATAAAGTCATACACTGAAAAGTCTGCGCAACAAGCTGTGTCAAGGCTGTCTGTGCTCGCTTCTCAAGTCGAGGGGTTGAGCATAGGCAGTCAAAATACTTTAAATGAGGGAGAATAATTAATGGCAAAGCGTAGACGAGAAACAACTGAAAAAAGCATCAAACAACGGCTCAAAGAAGGTCGAGGACAGGGCCGTGGGGCCGAGTACAAGCCCTGGCTGAACATCCAGGATGTACCGTCGCAAGGGCTGGTCCACCGGATCAAGGGTTGGAAAACGGGACGGGTCCATCACTTGCTGAGCAAACTGGAGCTGTCCTACTTTTACATTCTGGAATGGTCGCCCCGGGTGGTAGATATTCGGGAGCAGTACCCCCTGCTGCCCCTGGCAGAAACGCTGGCGCTGGCAGAACAGTGCGGCGTTCGCCATCCGACGGACCCCAAGAGCCAGAAATCCATCGTCATAACCACCGATTTTCTGATCACGCTGCTTGGTGAGGGCCGGCCGATCGAGCAGGCCCGCACCGTCAAACCTGCTCAAGCGTTGTTGGGGCAACGGATCCGGGAGAAGTTGGAAATTGAACGGCGTTTCTGGGAGCGCCGCCAGATGGATTGGGGCGTGGTGACCGAACGAGAAATTCCCCAGGTGTTGGCTAACAACATTGAACTGCTCCATGCGTATCGTGACCTCAGTGATCGGCTGGATATCAGTGACATACAATTGCAAGATACCGAAATGGTTTTGACCAGGGCGGTGATGAACAGTGACGTTCCTTTGAGAGAGATCACGGCGCGCTGCGACAGACGGCTGGGTTTTGAGCCGGGGGTGAGCCTGACTGTGGCCTATCATATGTTGGCCACCCGGCAATGGCAGATTGATTTGAACCAGCCTCTGGACCCGGGCGGTCCCCTGGCGGTGCAAGCGTCAGGGAAAAATGGTTGGCAGAAAGGATTGGGGCCATGCTGTGCGTAAATATGCTCATTGAATGGCGCGAGCCTGGCCGAGAAGATTCATTCAGGATTGAACGGGTCCTGTGGCTTGATCTGTCAGGCCTTCAGGTGGTGGTGTTTGATGTTAAAGACGAAAAAGCCCTGCCGGTCTGGCGCGAGCGTGAGACCGTTGAGCTAGCGCTCAAAACTACTGAGGCCCGGATTTTGACAGCCGATCCGTATGCCAGACTGGTGCTCCCGGGAGATCAATTAGCTACCAAACACCAGGCTCATCGGGACGAAATCTGGCAGATCATTAGCCCACTGGTTGAAACCGAGGCAGGGCAACTGCGGGCAGAGATCTTTGTTGCCAAAGAACGTGGTCAACTGGTGGCGGCGATGGTTGAGAAGAGGGGCCGCTCCAAACGGTTGATCTATCGTGACCTGCGGCGTTACTGGCGAGGGGGTCAGACGAAAAATGCCTTGCTGCCCCATTTTGACCGGTGCGGCGGCAAAGGCCAAGAACACCACAGCGGCGACCGTAAACGAGGGCGGCCCAGTGATCTGTCCAAAGCGACGAACCAAGCCCAAGGGATCAATGCTGATGAGAGCGTGCGGCAGCGATTTCGGCGAGGGATCAAGCTCTTCTACGAAAAAGACAAGGGTCGAAGCTTGAGTCAGGCCTTCGACCTGACCCTCAAGAAATTCTTCAACGTGGGCTACGAACGCCAGAATGGGGTACTGGTGCCGGTGCTGCTGCCCACGAATGAATTGCCCAGCCTCACCCAATTTCGATACTGGTATGACAAAGAACGAAATCTAACCCGGTCACTCACCACGCGGTTGGGAGCGCGCCAATTTGCGACCCAGCACCGGGCCATCCTGGGTGATTCTACCCGGATGGCTTTTGGGCCAGGCTGGTTGTATCAACTTGATGCCACCTTGGCCGACATCTACCTGGTCAGCGCCTTGAACCCGCTGCGGATCATCGGACGGCCGGTATTGTACCTGGTCATCGATGTTTTCAGCCGTTTGATTGTCGGCTTCAGTGTCAGCCTGGAGGGCCCCAGTTGGTTAGGGGCGATGTTGGCTCTCGAAAACACGACAATGGACAAGGTGGCCTTGTGTCAGGCTCACGGCCTAACCATCCGCCCCGAACAGTGGCCCAGTCATCATCTACCCCAGAAAATTCTGGCCGACCGGGGTGAATTAGAAGGGTACAACGCCGACCAGTTGGTGAACGGCTTGGGGATCAGCGTGGCCAACACGCCCCCTTACCGGGCCGATTGGAAAGGGATTGTGGAACGATACTTTCGGCTGACCAACGAGCGGGTCATTCACTGGCTGCCCGGCGCGGTGCAGCCCGACCACCAGCGTGGTGATCGGGACTACCGGCTGGATGCCTGCCTGACGCTGCATGAGTTCAGACAAATCATGCTCCACTGCATTCTGGAACACAACAATGGTTACCGCATGGGGTGGTACGATCTGGATCAGGCTATGATTGCCGATCAGGTTGAGCCTTACCCGGTCGAACTGTGGACCTGGGGGATCAAGAACCGGGTTGGTCATCTGCGTACTGCGGCGACCGACCTGATTCGCCTCAATCTGCTGCCTCAGGGAGAAGCATCCATTGCCCGGGATGGGATCCATTTCCAGGGGTTGCGATACGATTGCGAGTTGGGGCGCCAGAAAGATTGGTTTGTCAGAGCCAGAGCCTACGGCCGAGAACGTGTGACGGTGGCCTACGATCCCCGACTGGTTGATGTGATCTACCTGCGGCTGGCCGACCAGCAGTGCCTGGAGCCGTGCACCCTGTTGGACAAACATCAGGCCTATCGGGGTCGGGATTGGTACGACATTCTGGACTACCTGGCGCTGGCCAAACAACAACATCAGGCAACCCGCAGCCAGCAACTCCAGGCCGAAGCCGCCCACGAAGCCCAGATTGAACAAATCGTCATCAACGCCCGGGAACGGCAAACCGCAAGGCTAGAGACGGCAGCGCAACAGGCGGGTACCGGCAAACTCAGCAAAGCGGCCAGGCTCAAAGATATTCAGCAAAACAGACAGCAGGAACGCGCGTATGAACGGGAGCAAGATCAGTGGCAGTTGATCCCAGCAGAGGACACGGCTGACCACGACCCGTTACCACCCCCAGAGTCAGGTTACGTACCGGCTCCACCCCAAATCGACTTGCTACGCAAAATGCGCCAGCACAAATTGAACGGAGGGAATTTTCATGAAAATACAACGCGTTAAACTTGATGACAACATTCTGGTTTCACCGGTCATTTATGGCCGGGCCGAGGTAGCCAGCTACAGCGACCCGTTAATTCCGGGCTATCGCCACAATCCATTGATTGAGGCCTTGCCGCCCATCCTGACCCAGGAAAAGGCTAGCCTGCAACTGAGTAACTACCCTAAGTTTGATGAGCAACAGCGGTTGCTGCCGGCCGAACTCCGCTTTCATCTGATCCAGGAAGTGCTGGATTTCTTTGAACCGCTGGCCATCCATCTTGACCTGGAACAGCGTTTTTCACGCCTTATTCGACGGGGCTACAAAAACCGCAACCCGCAGCAACGGCGAGATTGGGCTGATGTTGATCACCAACTCAAGGCTCTGGCTCAACGCCTGCATCCGGCCAATCCCCATTCCGGAGCGGTCAGTTTTACCCTGTTAGGCATCAGTGGCGTGGGCAAAAGCACCGCGGTGGAGCGTATTTTGTCCCTCTATCCGCAAATCATCTTTCATAGCCATTACCAACAGCAGCCCCTGTCGCTGACTCAGTTGGTGTGGTTGAAACTGGACTGTCCCTTTGATGGTTCAACCAAAGGGTTGTGTTTGAATTTCTTTGAGGCCATTGACCGTTGTCTGGAGACCCACTACTACTACCATTACACCCGCAATGGACGAGCCAGCACTGACGAAATGTTGGTGCATATGGCCCGAGTGGGGGCCATTCACCAGTTGGGGGTTCTGGTGGTCGATGAAATTCAAAACCTCAATGAGGCCAAAAGCGGGGGCGACAAAAAGATGTTGAATTTCTTCGTTCAGTTGGTCAACACCATGGGCTTGCCGGTGGTGTTGATCGGGACGCACAAAGCCCGCCGCTTGTTAGCCCGGGAATTTCGTCAGGCCCGCCGGAGTACCGGGCAAGGCCGCCCGATTTGGGATAACATGGTTCAGGATGAAACCTGGCATCTGTTTGTCGAGTCGTTGTGGTGCTACCAGTATGTCCACCAATCGGTTGAACTAACACCGAAATTGAGCCATACTTTGTATGATGAGAGCCAGGGCATTACCGATTTTGTGGTCAAACTCTTCATGCTGGCCCAAATCCGGGCCATTGTCAGCGGTCAAGAAAGGCTGACCCCCAATATCATTCGCTCCGTAGCGGCGGACAGCTTGCAGTTCGCGGCCCCGGCTTTGTCGGCTTTACGCCGAGGGGATCGAGCCGCGCTGCAACAGTTTGAAGATATTGAGCCGCTCGATCTGGAACCCTATCTGGAGCAAGCTCGCCTGGCGTTACAAAGCCAACAACAATCCGGTCTTCGTTCAAAACCAGTATCGCCTAAAAAGAGTAAAAAGGCTCAAAGCCAGGAAAATGAGCGGCAGGTAGTGTTAGCTCCCCATGACATCCGTGACCTGGTGGGCCCCGGTGAGGCAGACGCCCATCACGTTTTACAGACAGCTAAGGTGACCCGTCCGGCAGGTGAATATGTAAGTGAGACCGCCTGAGATGATCGGCTATTTTCCTGACCCTTATCCTGACGAGTTGTTCTACAGCTTGTGTGCTCGCTACAGCGAGCGCATGCAGTATCCTGGCAAAACGGCGGTCCATCAAGATCTGTTTGGCCTGTTGATGGGCAACGCCACGATTGACTTACCCGGTCATTTGGATTTTTTTGCGGCAGCCCTGCCGCCTGGCCACAGGTGTGGTGAGGTAAACCGGGTGATTGAGCGGCATACCCTGTGGCCGTTATACCGTCCGTTTCTGCCCGTTGACCGGCAGCAAGCCGTCCTGGTCGCGATGAGAGGTGTGACGGGTTATCGTCCTGATCTTCACGCCGGCATGGCTGGCACCATTATTCCCCGTCCGGAATGGCTTCGCTTTTGCCCGAAATGTGCTGCAGAAGACCAGGCCCAATTTGGCGAGTGCTACTGGCATCGGACGCACCAAGCGATTGGGGTATATCTCTGCCCAAACCATGAGGTTTTGTTGGAAAACAGCTCAGTTGGGGTCGGCTGGCGGCGTCCCTCAGCCGAATTCGTCGCCGCCGAGGCGGTCCTTCAGCCAACCCCAGCCCGTACTCTACCGCCGTCTCACCTTTGGCGCGATCATCTGCTTTTTCTGAGCCGTGAGACGGCCCGGTTACTTGACCAACCCGCTCTGGAGGTGAACCAGGTTACCTTGAGGAAACGTTACAAAGTTGCCCTAGTTGAACGGGGTTTAGCCAGTTATACTGGCGTGGTCAAAACAAAGCGGTTGCTTCAGGCTTTCGTCGACTTTTATCCGGCTGACCTACTGGACTGGCTCCATTGCTCGCTGGATGGCCCGGTCAAGGTTCCCTGGCTTGGCCGTCTGGTGCCTGAGAGTGATCGCAGTGTTCAGCATCCCTTACGCCACTTGCTGTTCATGCATTTCTTGGGACATACCAGTCAAACATTTTTTGCCCTACCGCTTGAGCTTCAACCCTTTGGTCAGGGACCCTGGCCATGTCTCAATCCTGTTTGTCCTCATTATCAACAACCGGTTATTGACACTTACCGCTTGGAGCGACGCCACCATGCCCGGCCCGTAGGCACCTTCAGTTGTGAATGCGGCTATCAATATCGGCGTAAGGGTCCAGACCGTTCGGAAGATGACCGCTTTCGGGGTAAGTGTGTAGACTATGGAACAGTTTGGGACATGGAACTACGACACTTGTGGTTCGATCCGACCCAGTCCATGGTCCGCACTGCCCGTCACCTGGGCGTGACAGAGCGGACGCTCCAACGTCAAGCTGGGCGACTGGGACTTCCTTTTCCAGCCCCTGGCAGTCGAATTGTGACGCATAGCCGACGGACACCGCTACCTCTGGAGCGGGTGGATCCTTGTCCACTGCCAGAACCGGCGGATGAATATCGCGCCAGATGGCTCAAGATTCTGGCCGATAAGCCTGATCTTGGACGGCATCAACTCCAGCGCACCTTTCGTTCAACCTATGATTGGCTCCACCGCCATGATTGGGAATGGTTGATGGCTCACCTCCCCCCGTCTCAAAATCCAGGCCATTTACCCAAATCCAAGACGCCTTGCGTTGACTGGCCTCAGCGGGATGTTGAACTGGCCCAAGAGGTCAAAACCGTGGCCCAACAACTCCATGATCAACCCGGACGACCTGTTCGTATCACCACGATGGCGATCGCCAGGCAAATCAAGTTACTCTATTCGTGTCGGACTATTTTGAGTAAACTACCCATAACGACCAAAGTCCTAGCTGAAGTGACCGAGACCTGGCAGGAAACGGTCATCCGGCGAGTCGCCTGGGCCGCCGAAAGCTATCGCCAGCAAGGTGTTTGTCCCTCTCGGTATCAACTGGTGACGCGGGCGGGCGCCAATGAAGGCCAAAAAACCTCATCGCTGGTCACCGAAGCCCTTGAGATGGCTTTGGCGATGCTGAACCAGGACATTTCTTCAACTTGAGCCTGGTTCCCAAACCTAATACAAACCTAAAAGTCCCTACCTATCAGGTGGGGACTTTTCATTCATCACAGAAAGGATGCTCAACCATGTCGAAACGAAGACAATCCCAACCTACGTCCGGGCACTATGCCCAGAAAATCAGCCGCTGTTTGGAAAAAGTCAGTCGCGCTTCAGGCTATCACCCGCCAGTTGTCTTTCAAGATTGGCTCCAGGTAGTTGAAGCTTGTCTGGATACTCTCCCCGCTCACTTGACTGCCCTGGTCGAGTCCGGCCGGTTAGCTGAAGACCCTCTTGCCATCGCCCAAACTTTTTCCCAGCTACGCTTCCGTTATCCACCCAAGAGTGACAACACCTCACAAGATGTTTGGTCGCTATTCAGCCAGGCTTTTGCTCTTTTGCTCGACAGCGCTGCGCCAGGGCTGTGGGCTTACACTGATGATCAGCTTGGCCCTGATGTTCTGGGGCAGATTTATCAGACCTATGTCTATCCACCCGGCCCAAGCCGCTGGAATGCCGCTTACTACACCCCGTGGACATTGGCCCGCACCCTTGCTTGTCTCAATATTTCTGATGGCGCTCGACTTGTCCACGAGCGTCTGAAGCAAGCCTGCCAACATCCTGACAACATTCTGGCTCAGGCCACCTTGCTGACCGGCTTAACCATTGATGATCCTCAGGAAGCCAGGACTTGGTTCTTCAATTATGTCTTACCGGCCAGTTTCCCCCATTACACCCCGATCCGCGTGGGTGACCCGGCTGGGGTTGGCTCCGGCGTTCTCCTGTTGGCGGCTGCCACGGCTTTTCCGGACTGGGCGGTGCTGCTCAACTTGGTCACTTTCAGCGGGGTTGACAACGATCCTATCGCGGTCAAAATGGCTCGTATCAATTGCGCCCTTTACGGCCTCAACGGCTATTTCCTCAAATTCGTCCCAGCTCTCCAGACTTTGTACGCCAACGAACATGCCTCGGTTTTACCCCCGCGTTCACCTACCGAGGCGTACCAACAGGCGGTGAATATCTACAAGCAGCGCCATCCAACCAATCCTCCGCCCCTTTCACCGTCTTTTGAAGAACTTTTCAAACAAACAACCTAATCCTCGCTGCGCTGCAATTTTCTTCTTCAGTGTACAACTTTATTACCCGTGCTCAGACCCCAATCAATCCAGTCGATCCGCTCAGTGTACAACTTTATTTTCTTGGCGCACAATCTCGTCCGCTGTTATGCCATTGCTGCCAATCCCGATTTTTTTATCCCCCCCTCACAAGATGTTGTGCATTCCCTCTATGAGTCTACGACATATGCACCATCTTTTCAATCTCCGCACTCGGCACCCTTGTACCTTCAGTTCACGACTTTTTTATCTTTGTACAGCTGGGCTTGGTTCGATTTACGGGCCAAGATATCGATCAGACCTGCATCAGGATGACGTCGATTAACTGCATGTTGTATGGTCTCAATGGCTACGGTGCTCGTTTAACCCAAAGTGCTGCGGAGAGTGTTGTGCTGGGTGCTCCTCCCAAAGTTCAGGATCTTCTCTTTCCATCTAATACGCTAAAGACAATGCTACCTGGTTAGGGATCAGCACTGATTTTGTTCAAGACAGATCTATAAAATCAACTGTTTAGCTCCAAGCTTCACCCAATATCCGCCATTTTTCAGCGGCGTCCAGCACTTTTTCGTAGGTCTCCCACTCGACTTTTTCAACATTACTATACTTCATCTCAAATACGTGCTGCTCAGGCAATTCGTCAATAAGTTTCTTGGCTTGCTCCTGTTCGCCCAACGCTAGGGCAACCCAGGCATCTTCTAGAATATCGGGGATTTGGCCGAACAGGTTGTAAATAGCCTGTAGACGACTAGAGAGTAACTCATGCACTCGATCCTCTACCGAGCCTTGGTAGCGCATATTATAGATAAAGACAGTATCATACTTTTGGCCAATGCGCTGGATACGGCCTTTACGTTGTTCCAGCCGGGTCGGATTCCAGGGCAAATCCAAGTTTATAAGTGTTCCAAGCCGTTGCAGGTTTAGCCCTTCTGAGGCAGCATCGGTGCCAAGCATCAAGCGCAGTTCATCTCGCCGAACCATTAACTTAAGCGACTCACGAGTGGTAGGTTGCCACTGTCCGTTATGCATAATACCGGAGGTAGTTGGTCCAGAATAAAGAGCAATAGGTTCTTCGGGGAATTTTTGAGTAAGCTGCTCGGCCAGCCATTGAATGGAGTCACGGTACTGACTAAAGATGATGCAGCCCCGCTCCAACCAGCCGCGTTTTTGTAGGCAATCCAGTACGACTTCATATTTGGGATCGCGCTCCCGATTGGCGTCCAGGGCTGTAATGAACCGTTCGAGCAGAGTCCGCTGTGACTCATTTAGCGATCGACTAAAATGAGAAGGCACTGCTTTGACTTCATCGACTTCGATTGGATCGTCTTCTTCCTCAGCCTCAACCTCGGCCCAATCTCCCAATAGATTGCGGGCAGTCATCAGCCCAGCGTGAATCGAACTGCCAACTCGGCGCAGCAGCAGCGTCTCCATAAAGCCTGATCCTTGCTCCAAAGTTTTGCAAAATTCTTCGGCTAGAGCGTAGGCTTGCTGTAAGTAGGTAGGCAAAGGGATAGCATCTTGTGTCCCTTCACCAAAAAGTTCAACGTCAATACGCTGTAACAGTGGCATTTTGGTTTCAGGATCAATCTCATTTTCCAACTGGCGCCGAGTGCGGCGCACGATATGCCGGATAAAAGGGTTGTAGTCAATCATTAGACGTGGGAATAGATCGTGGAGCCGCTGACGATCGGGAGGTGATAGTTCGCTCAAAATATTGCCGGGCAACACGGCCTGGTCATCAGGAATGTTAAGATTGCGTCGCAGAATATCAAAATCAATATGTTCGCTACGGGGTGGAAAGGGATTACGCAGCCATTCCCACTGGGTGTTGCTGTTAGCTGGTAATTCCTCTTGCTCCATTACTAAGGCCAATGCCTCAGCCCCATGCCGCCAACGGCTAAAACGATTGCCCAAGACCGACTCATTATTCCGGCTTAGTATATCGAGTAAGTCCCACGCTTCGATGGGGCGTAATTGCATCGGCGTGGCTGTAGCTAATAGTAAGGATCGAGTACGTTCAGCTATATCATACATGAAGCGAAGTAGGTTGTTAGGTTCGGGTGGTTCGTGCTCGCGGTTTTTTCCTAGATTTCGGCGTCGGGCGCGGTGGGCTTCATCTAAAATAACGCAATCGTATTTGAATTTGAGTAGATTTTCGGCGGTTTCTGAACGGCGGCTGATGAGGCCACTAGAGACAATACCAATGCGGCGAGGGCTTTTTAGGATGCCGTCTGAGCCTATAGCTGGATAAGTATAGCCCTGTTCATCTACCCAGCGCCGACCATCCCATACGGCGGACGGCACCGCCAGCAGGTCTCGCATTTCCGTCTGCCACTGCCACAGCAAAGTTTTGGGACAGATAATTAATACTGGCCTACTGCCGGTGAGGGCAATGAGTTGAGCAGACATAGCCAGTTGCAGAGTTTTTCCCAGCCCAACCTGATCGGCCAGAATATACCGGGCCTGGCCCATAGGCCCGCGGTGTGCTTCAAAGACCAGTTTGACAAAATATTTTTGATGCTCCCACAGCCCTACTTCTTCACGGTAGACGGGGGTTTCAATAATGGCCGCAGCGGGGTTAGGGTCGGTTTCAGTGAGCCAGTCATCAATTGAGTGGATGACCCGACGTTTTGAAAGCCATAAAATATCTTGTACCACGGCTTCGGCCAGTGGGACGGCGAAGGATGATCCCCACAAAGCGTCAAATTCCTCTTGTACCCAAGCCACTGCCTCCGGCGAATTATCTTCCCAGAGCAGTTCATAGTTGAGCCGCCAAGCCGATTTTGATTCGTTAGCGCTGCCGACAAAACAGATTTGAGAGGTATCAGCCAGGGTGATGATTCCGGCTTTGCCGTGAATCAGACCAAAGGCTTCGTCTGGCAACACTCGCACTTGTAACTTGCCACTGCTCAACAGAGTGTACAGGCGGCGGAAACGGTCTCGGGCTAGGTCTGAACCTGGGCCTTGCAGCAGCTTTTCTGGATGCGCCGTAGTCCAGGCCCGGCGCACGGCCATTTGGGCGGCTTTGGCCGTTTTTACATCGTGAGGGTGCAGTTCAGAATTGCAAACGATCCGGATTTGGCCCTGCACCGACTCCACTTCTTCTCCTACCAATTCCAGCAGCGAGGAACTGAAATAACCGGCAATGCGGTCATACTTTTTGGCCCCTTTGAGACGGGGGGCTAGAAAGGTACGGTCAAGCCGCTGCCGGCGTGATGAGAAGCGGCGGATAGGAGAGGAAGGGTTGTTAGATGTGGTCATTTCGTACTGCGCCAGCCAGTAATTCGGCGGCCTGACCGTCTTTGTGCCAATGTGCCATAGGCGTTACCCGGGCCAGCGACGCCAGATAATCTAAAATGTGAACCAACCGTTCCCGGCTGCTCCAGTAATCGGGTAGTTCGGTTTTGAGCCAGTTCAGGCCGGTTTGAACATGTTGGTTTTTGCCAACCTGATATACAGCGAACAAGGAATGGCGCACAAGCGAACTGTTAAAACCGGCCCCGGTCAACCCCCGTTTACCGAACTCAGAGGCGTTTTTAAGGCGGGTTTCGTTGGCGCGGGTGTTGGCCAATAGGTCGCTATAATCGGCTGCCCCAAAGCCGCGAGCCAACTCTTGGTAAACACTGTTGCGGTATTCGGCATGACTTTCAACATCTAGCCCCTTTAGGTAGAAGCGTTCCAGAGGAGACAGCCAGCGCCAGATGTCACGGCTGAAGCCCTTAGGCACAAGATGATCGCAGGCGATTTTTACCGCTTCACGAATGAGCTTTTCGACTTCGCTGATTTCGCCGGGACGACGCTCTCGCAGAATTTCCCGTTCCGGATTGATTTCTTCAATGGGCTGAGCTGTGAGGACACGTAATACGGCAGCGTAAGCCGCCAACTGGTAATCGGCGTCGCCAAAATTAGGGTCACTGTCATCTTCCATTGTCAGCATTGCATCGAGCTGGCGGCGCACTTCAAGTTCTACTTCCGGGGTGATTTCATCCAGAAAAAGAGCATGGGTGGCCAGCCGTTTGCGCAGCACCAGCAGCACCGTACCCTGGACGTAGTTTCCCTGCCGCAGGGCCGAGTCAGTTTCGGTAGCGATGGTCCAGGCTTGGGTCACATGGAGGCCGGCAGCCCATAGCACCAAGGTCAAGTCGGCCCATACTCCGGCATCCTGATGGGTGAACATTACAATTTGCAGACCATTGTCCGGCATCTTTTCGGCCAGTCGCCGGTAAGCGTCAACCATTGCCCGCCGGAATTCAATGTCATTGCCCTGAACGGCCAGAGCGCGTTTGGAGTCGGTGTACCAGTCTTTAAATAAACTTCCCAGTAGTTTTTCGTACCAAGCGAGCAAGTATTCGGATAATTCGTGATAATTGATAGCGTCTGCGTATGGAGGATCTGTTATCCAAATATCACTTTCTGCTTGAACCTGTCTTGCATCAATAGGTTCAGTAGAGGATTCGGCTATATTATATGAATTGAACTTCAAAAACCAAGATGACTCTAATGCGATCAATCCTCGCCCTGCATAATTATAAAGAGGGTTAAGTGCTTGGTTACTGAAAGTTTGTGCGACTTTTTCGTTAGCGGTACTAGAGTCCCATCGACATAGTTTACTATTCCAGTCAGAACATCGCGCTACTCCAAGCAGAACAGTTACCTTATCTTTGCGTTTAACAAGCTGGGTGAAACCAAATTCCTGAAGTAGTCCAAGAGTCAACAACTGTCGAGGTGTAAAAAGGTGGTGCCAGTGGGACCACCCTCGAGATCGAATAGGTTCATTAGTTTTTTGACCAGGCACAATGCGACGACTAGAAATGTAACCTTGATCCTGCCAAGGATGAAATCGTTCTCTTAGCAGGATCAGGACGCTTTCTTCACGCTGCAAATCATCTGGGGTGGGGGCACGATAATGGCGGCGGGTGCGAAGATTACCATTCTTGTCAACATAGGTTTCCACCCAGCGGATACAATAGAGCCGCTCCTGAAATATATCATCAGGACGAGGCACAAGATCGTCATTTTCCCACAATCGCATTTCATGCCGAATGACTTCAATAGGCGTAGAAGAGCCGCCATGAGGCGGCATCAAACGACTCTTTTTAATTGTTCCGGCCTGTTTAGCAGTCTGTAGTTCAGTAGATGAAACATGGCTGTGGATCTCTATGTCGTATCTTTTATTCATCTCATCCGGTACTAACTTAGCAATTGTTCTGGTCCTTTGCCCAATTACCCAGTTAGGGGCCAGTGGAATTTGCCAACCACTTTCCGGGTCGGTTACTTCTACACAGTACAAGTAGGCATCGGCCCGCCAGCCCAGGCTATTATGCTCTATTCCCCATTCGGTAATCTGCCGGTCAACCGCATCAAAGATTTGTTGCTGAGCGTCGGCCACCGCTTCGGCCACTTCTTCACCGCCGCCAATAATGTTGAGGCTGGCCCAGGTAAGTAGGGCGGCCACCGGATTTAAATCGCTGCCATAGACGTCGCAACCCAGCCGGGCGGCCTCAAAAGGAATAGAACCGCCGCCACAAAAGACATCGCCTACACGAGGGCGGCGGCCAAAACGCCGCTGTCCCAACTCTTCAACTAAATCCGATAAAGAGGTTACATTAGTGCTTAAATGGGTGTTGATTTCCTGCCAGGCCGCCGGTGTGGGGCCGGGAAGCTGCTCCGGACGGTCGCAGTATTGCAGCTTTTCAGAATAACTCATCCGCTCAAAGACCAACTGCTGTAAAGCGTCTCGGTCTTCGCGAGCCAGTCGCTGTAGTTGGGGCGAACCAGCCGGTGCAGCCGGGTCAAGATAGCGCTGCTGAATATCGGACGGCAGGGTTAGTAGTTCAGCCACTAGCCGCTTACCGGAAATTACTTTACTTTTGCGACGCCACAGTCCTTCCGAGTCCATCGTCATCAGTTTTAGAAAGATGTCTCGGTCTTTTTCAGGATCAGGGGAGGCCGGCAGCAATAAGCCCAGCAGGGCGGCCCGCACCAGTACCAAGGGCTTACGGCCCCACCATTTGCCTAGGCCGGTTAAGGTTTGGCTGTAATTGGCCTTACGCTCTTTGTAGCTTTCCATTGAAATTTTGGTCACGGGGAATTGCTGCTCAATAAAGCAGGGAGTATCAGCCAGCGGGGTCTCTATCGCCGCCGGGGTCGTGTTTGGGTGGGTGGTCACACTTAAACCTCGTTATCGTGAGTTTCTTGCAGAGAAGCCAGCAGGGGAGCTTCGCTGGCCCGTTGAAAATAGTCAGGTAGGGACGGTAGGTCGGTTAGCGGATTTTCAGTCAGCGCATAACGCACGGCTTTGCGCCAACCAATATTTTTGTCCATTGTAGCGTGGCCGGAAGCAGCAGCAGTTTGAGTAAAGAGCCACCAGCGTTCTTCCGGCTCAAACCCCTGCCAGTTGGCCATGGCGTTACGAATAAGGGCGGGGTCGGCGTCTTCAATAGCCCAAGCCAGCAAGACCAACTCTTTACCTAAATCGAGGCGTACTAAGTTGGGCCCAACTTTCCACTGCCCGCTTTTATTCCCTTCTTTTTTCAGGCAGCGGTTTAATTGCACCCGCACCTCATTAGCAATGGTCTCCCATTTGAACCGTTGCAGGCGCACCCGCAGTTGGCCGTCTGCCCGCGAGGTGTAAGAGACCGGGCTGGAACCAGTCTGTTCATCCCAGTTATAATGTTCACTAATTTCAACCGGATCGTTGGCTCCACGAGGAATATTGACCAGAAAGTGATGGGTATTGTCGGCGGGGTTAAAACCAAACGAATTTTGTAAAATTCGGTGAACCTGTTTGCTCATAGTTTTGATGACGCCTAAACCAAAATTATTAATAGTTGATATACTGCCGACCTGGGTTGACAGGTTTATAGAGCAGTCATTATAATGATTTTGCAGTGAGTGACCAATTTTAAGAACAGCCGTTCAGGTTATTATTGGGTAACCTCGCCGGATTTCAAGGTTAGTTTTTCATCTTCCACCCAATCCAACAAATCTTGACCCATTTCAAAATGAACAGCGCCAGCATTCAACTGCACCTGGCCGTTGGTTTGTAGCTTGCGTAGGGCATCCAGCGCCTCTTCTATAAGTAACGGCTCAAGTTTCTTTTCGCCATTGGTGTTAAACTGTATCCAGTCTCGGTCGCCACTAACACCGGAGATGGTCAAACTTACACCCGCAGCCGTGCCTCGATGCTTTTTGAGGCGATCCAAAAAGGCATACGAGTCGCGTGTGCTGTTAAACCCAAATCGCCGGGTTGGTTTCCAAATAGTGGGGATTCTAGGATCGATTTGAACGCTGTTATCCTGATCCCAGTCAATAGGAAATCGTTCAACCAACGAGACAATACCGTCGCGCTGAGCGTATGCCAACACAAAGGGAGCACCGGAAGGGATGATGAAGGGTTCATTATACTCACCGCCGGCTACTTTGGGATCAGAGCCATCGGTGGTGTAAAAGATAGCTGCTTCCGGCGCGGCTTTCAACTCCATACATTTATTTCGGCTGCATTGGAAGGTGCGGTGTTGCAGGGTGATCTTGTTGATCCAGTTTTCAACTTCGCCGGTGTCATGCTGGCCGGCTGAGTCTACTACCAGAAACGACACCCGCAACTCTTTAATTGTCAGTGTGCTGCCCTCAACTTTAGCTGAAGCTGTACTGGCATCGGCTCCCACATCATAGTAAATGGTGTCACCGTGAACCGGAGTCAGGCGCAGAGTTACTTCGCCGGTATTGTCATCGCGCAGTTGCTCATCAATGATGACGCTGGTTTTGGGTGGTGGAAACGGCCCTTTATCGATATAGCCCCCATCTTCGCGCCAGATATCTTTACGCAAGCAATCGTTTCTTAAGTCATCTAAGGCGTTCGGATGATGCCACTGCCAAGCCGAGGCAGAAGCCGCCCGCTGCTTGATTTCACGCCAGGGCAAAGATTGGGAATTGCCAAACAAGCGGCTCTCGCACTTTTTACGAAACATTTCTCCGGAAATCTCTTCCTCATATTTGCGCTTGTCCTTAAGCAATTGAAGAATTTGCTGTTCGCCCCGGTAGCGATTGGCTTCAAATTGCATCATAAAATCGGCGTTAAGTAGTCCCCGGACGGTTGGATACCAGAGTGTAGTAAAGGTTTCCCGCACGGTAGCATTAAACTGAAACATGATGTTGTCATTTAAAGTCCGGGCCTCAATCATTTGGGGATCGCTGTCGGCCAATTTGTCTTTGATCAACTCTTTGATAATGCTGTCGATAGCTCTAAGCCGTTTGCCAATTTCTACCAAGCGATCATACGTGTTTTTAGTACCGGTTAAAAAAGCAACTCGATTTTGCCAGGTCGTTTGATTGTAGAAGTCTCGTAACTCTTGACGTAAGCCGGTGCCGGTATACGGTTCGGTAATAAGCAGAGTCACCCGTTCCGGGTCAAGTTCAATTTCATCTATGGCGGGCAACGCCAATACCCGCTGGTAACAATAATTGTCAACGGGTTTGAATAATTCATCCAGCCGTATCCGCAGTTCTCTAATGGCCTGCTCCGCATCATAGGATTGAAGCTGTGTTTCTAACTTGGCGGTTAGGTTTTGCACATCTCGAAAGTAGAGCTTACCGTCGCGAGTGCCGTGTAGATACCAGGCTTCAGTCGAGAGACGGGCCAAAACATCGTTTTTGAGCCGGGAGAGATCACGACCAGGTTCAGCCAGATAGGCAATTAATTCCGGGATCGATAATCCAACGACGGCGTTAGGTACGTTAGCCAACGAGGAGATCAACACCAACCGGCAAGCGTCTTGGGTATCGGTGCTGCCTAAAGTGGAGTCTAACCTTTCAGCCACAGCTCCCCCGTTATCGGCAATATCGTGAGCAATGGCATTGTCCAATTTGTTATTGATCTGGCTAATTTCAGTAGAAGTCTCGGTGTCATTGAAATCAAGGTCGTGCGCGGCAATTAGGAAACGCTTATTAGCTATATCGCTGCGCCATAGTCGAGAGACTATGATTCGCATCAATCGAATTAATCCCCGCGTCTGTTGGAAACCGGGATTTTCGCGGAAACGGGCATACAAATCGCGGATGGCCGGATGAAATGGATAGGAAACCATGATCCGAGCGGCAAATTGCTCCGGCGACTCGCTGGTGATGTCCATTTGTTTGGCATTGCGAATGGCATGGGCGTAACCTTGGGCTATCTGGCTGATATCATGCTCTGTCGGTAGTTCTTGGAAGATACGCCTGCGTAAAATATGATATAACTCGTCAGAGTTGAGACGGACCGGTTCCAAGGTCATTGCACTGCGATGCGTTTCTTTGTCTAGGTTAGATAATACCGTTGATATTTGTTGGCTCCCTTTTTCGTAAGAGCCGGTCAGGTCGGTTAAAACTAAGCAGACGTTATTGCCAGCTTCTCGACCTATGGCTACCAATAAATTTGAGAGAGCCGTGGCCGTTACCTGCGCCAGATCTGAATTACCGACAGTGACAGAACTGGCATCTACAAAGTAGGCGGGTAACTCGTCAAGCAGAATTAGTACCTTTTCACCGGCAAATAAAGTTTCCCAGGCCGTCTGTCCCGGTGCTCTTAGAGGTGAATAATGATCCTTGAAATGATCTTTCTTACCTAACTGTTCGGCAATCTCCCCCCAAATACCAAAGGATATATCACTATCGCGTCCGGTAAAGGCTACTACCTTCACCGGACCCAAATCTGGGTCAGGAGTGTAAAACTTTTCCATTACTTGCTGCCGAAACTGAGGATGTCTGGCCAGCAAGCCCAAGGTAATCAAGTTGTGGGTTTTACCTCCACCCATTGCCTGCTTGAGTTTGAATATACCCTGACTTGATTTTCCCTCAAGGCGGCGAAAACTTTGCTCTAAGAGAATCTTCATGCCCTCGGTGATGTGGTTCTCGGCAAAGAAATTATCTGGACTAATCCGATCACCAACCAAATCATTCAGGTCTAGTACGGTGTCACGCCGTTGGGTATCAAAAACGCTGTTCCGAGGAACACAAAGTTGTTTGAGCGATTGCATACGCTTTCCTCTTGATACTGGTTATTAGATGTGGGGACTGCAAAAATAGAGATATATTCATTTGATGGCTCAGCCTAAATCCAAAATGGAATATTACCATCTAGAGCCGCGGGTCTGATCCCTTTTGAGGCCATTTTAGAGATTTTGTCAGCGTAAAATGTGGTCACGGGTAGGCGTGGTGGGCGTATCGAACCATAATGCAGTAACGTCAGCGATAAAACAGAATGAAGTGCCTGAGTTAGCGTAAACGGTGGATGAACGCGAACTCTAATGGGTTGAGGTGTTGCTTCGAAGCTGTCAGGATATTCAGAGGAAACCATCAAAGCCTCCGTATCGCTTAATTTGAAGATGCTTCCTTTAGGGGCTTTACGAGTTTCTTTGCCATGTTGGGCATAAATGCGAGGATTTCCGCTTTTGATGACCTCTACAAAGAAAAATTCCGCACCAATTTCTTTACCCCAAGCCAGTAAATCCACTTTTTCTGACTCCTGTAAGTTGCCGTCACGGTGGATAACTACTCGTTTATTCTGAAAGGTTTCGACCGGAAATATTGCTTGCAGCACATTGCGAGGGATCGTCTCACCCTCGACTGTAGCGTCTCGAATGTTATAATGCAGAAATTGGCCGTTGGTTAGATAAATCTTGGCAATAGCTGCCGTATTAATTGAACCTGGGTTGTTTTTCTTTTTGCGTCTGGATACATCTAAGCCCACGATTAAATCAGCATAAGTGATAGAATTAGCAAGGACAAATGGTATATTGCCGGTTTTGGCTAATATACCTAAGATGATATTATTCACTGCCCAGTCGTTTCTGATTGTTGAGGGTTGGATGACTTGACTTTGGAGGTTTTTATTTAGGGTATAATATTTGAAGTAATCGTATGTTGTCCAGTTATCACTTTCATCATCGCCACTGCCGTACTCTTGTGGAATAATACCCAAAATAATATTGGGCTGTTGTTCCCCCAATTGATTAACGGCTCTTTCAATGTTGGCCGGCGTTGGCTTAGGAACGTTAATTAATCCGGTTTCTGTTGTTGTGAGTTCGTAACCGAGGTTGTCGCCCAAAATTTTCCTTAGATTGGTTTTGAGTGGGTCAAGTTTAACCTGTGGTTTTGTATTTAAAATGGCAATCTTGATTTTCTTATCATTGATGGGGTTGTAGAGACCGTGTCTTAATACTAAAGGGAAAACATCCTTAAAACTCCGGGGCGAAGCGCTTTGCCCGTTGCCAAAACGTAACTCAGTACTGTAACCAATATCTGTTTTATCCAGAAATAAATCGGCGTTGGAATTTGAATTATAGGCTGTTCCAATGAAACCTGTTTTTTGAGCAATTTTGGCCACTGGCAGCACGTAATCCTTGCGTCGGGCCGAGGAAATTTGCAGTTTCTCGCTTATTCCAAATCGCTCATAATGTTTGTTCAGCACTCGTAACCCCAGAGCCGAAACAACGTATTGATACCGCCCGTTTGTTTCGATTACCAACTCACCATCAGGTGCATTTGCCACTAACTCTCGCATTTCAGGATTGAGATCGTAAGTTAGTAATCGTGTGCGGCGATTATGTTCTCCAATCTCCCCCACAATTTTGGTGATTTCCATCGCCGTATTGAAAGGTTTGGTTTTGTCAGTAGCAAATAGCCCAACAATATTATCATTAGGGCGCTTGGTCATAAATGCTTTAAGATCATCCTTGAAATCAATATTTGATCGAATTGAAAGTGATACAGCTGGTAGACCGTTTACTACCCAACCAAAGCGAGTGCAAATTAGATTAATATAGTAAGTTCCTTTATCCTGCCGATGGGTTGTCAATTTAGCTTCAATTTTGTTCTCTACGGCCTGCAGCAAGGCATGAGCCACAAATTTGGCTATACCTGAGGTGGAAGGACTAAGATCCGGAGTGTGGCTAATACCTTCAAGATTTTGCTGAAAAGTTCTATCGGTTTCGGCCCAGAGGTCTTTCAGTGTTTGGTCTATTTGTTCTTGACTGATAAGTAAGTTGGCCAACAAACATTCTTGCTCACTGTCCCAATACCAGTAACCGTCAAATTTATTCTGTAATCGGTATTTTAATTTGCCCCCTATTTCATTAGCACTTAACGAGCCTATAAGGGTAAGTTGATAAGCATTAAGTTTAGGCAAATTTTCAATGGTTGCGGGAAAAATTTCGGTAAATAAGTGCATTGGTTTCATCCGATGGATTTAATCAATTCTTGGGAATCCTTCAAACTCAGTGTACTATCTTGCCGCGGTGAATATTCGGCGCGGCAAAGAGAGCAAAGAGATTGTAGCTTGACCTAGCTGAGTGTTCGTGCTAAGATGGGGACAATAATAAAGCACAGCCAGTTTAATCTGGTCTGATACTCAGCAAAGACCCCCGGGCGGCAACCATTAAGGGGTCTTTTTTATTTCCTACTATTGTATCACATCTTTTATTCTGCTGACAACCTGATGCGGGTTTATTATGACAAATTGAAACAGGTGATCATTTATGAAACGGATGTAAGATCGAAAACTTTTTCCTCTTGACCCATCGTCTCCGCAGATATATCATAAGAACAACTGAATAGCACATACCACTGCGCCACCGGCAGGTGCTACCAACACCTACCGGCGGCTAACCCCACCAACTGTAAGAGCAGTTGACAGGGCTGTTGCCTATTCTATCATGCTTGCATCGATAGCTCAATGGCATACAGACGGTCACGCCTGCCTGCACGGTGGGGTGGCCGTTTTTTGTTTTACCGCTATATCAGCCAGGGTAGGGCGCGAGAGCGTCCTGCCCGCTCAAAAAGTTGCTAAGAAGTTGCCGACTTCATCGCAATGTGAATATTCATTTTTCACTTTCATCTCTATATATTTCATTGTGAAGGAGAATAGAACGTGCAACTAACTTATAAGATCCTGTTGAATGATCAAACCAAATGTGATCTAACGTCGAGATCGCAAGAAATATCCATGTTAAAAATAAATAGCCCGTTCATGACCATTGGCACCTTTTCCATCTCGCTGCCAAATCACGCTTGTTTGACTTCAGTGAGGGTTCGATAATGGTAGATCTCAGCGTAAATATCGTAAATCAACGACTGCAAATAAATCTGTCTACACTTCCAGATGGATGCCGTACAGTAGTGCTTTATTTGCCTGATGGCAACCAACTTGCCCATCACTTTGGTGGGTATGAAATGATCAATTCGGCTGTTAATCTCAATAATCTACCAAAGCTAATTAATGAGTTTGTGCAGTATCTTGGAGATTACGAAGACCGAAAGGAGAACACACTTAAAGGATATCGAAATAGGCTTCTGCAATTCACTGCGTGGTTACGGCGGAATCCGAAGCGTGATCCAGCTGAGTCGTGCACCTGGGTAGCCTACTATGCGTCTCTCAAACGACGAAAATTATCAGAATACACGCGCAAGGGACATTATCATATCTTGAAACGATTTGGTGATTGGTTGATCAGAATGGGTTATTTCTGTGCTCATCCGCTGGCCGATGTAAGTCCGCCTAAGTTACCGAAAGAGAGAGAACCAAAAGCAATCTTTGGGGAACATATTAGAGCAATGCTCACAGCCGTGGATGATGTCCGGGACCGTGCCATCTTACTATTCTTTCGTGATACCGGTTGCCGGGCTACTGAAGCCCTTTCACTTACCTGGGGTGATGTGCAGCTTGATGAAGGTAAAGCAAAAGTGAGAGGGAAAGGCGAAAAAGAGCGGCCCCTTTACTTCAAACCTGTTACTCGACAGGCGCTGAAGATTTATAGGGAAACGGTATCACACAAGAAGTCGGATCCGGTTTGGTGGTCGAAAAAAGGTCCAATGACCTATGACGGACTGTATAAAGTCTTCAAAAGAATAGCCGAGAAAGTAGACATCGGCGATGAAAATTTTAACCCACATGCCTGGCGACATGCCTTTGGTCGAGATACTACCATAGCTGGCATTCCTACGGCTCAGCTACAGGACCTGCTAGGACACACCAGCATCGAAGTAACCAAGATTTACACCCAGTTCAATAGTGCGGAACTGCAGGAAGCACATGACCGTTATTCACCTGTCGAGGGGGATATTGATATTCTCCCATCTCTGGATAGTCATACACCAAACATGGGTAATGAGGAGCAGTAAGTCGACTAAATAAAACACAATGGGGATGAAAGTATCTGCCAGGTTTTATTCAGACCTGGCAGTTTAATTTTGGTCGACACGCCTTAAAAATCGCCAAATTTGCCGATCAATATCGGTTATGGTAAGATTAATGTTATAAAGAAAAATATCTCTTTGACTATAAAATCTACCCATTATTGTTCTTCCGCGGCGACGTAGCCAAGTGGTAAGGCAGAGGTCTGCAAAACCTTTATTCGCCGGTTCGAATCCGGCCGTCGCCTTTTAGAAAACCGCCCGTTTGGGGGCGGTTTTTTGCGTTTTGGGTGAGTAGGGTCTATATCAAGTGCATATCCTTTGGAATTCACCCATCAACTTCTAATCTACTGCATAGTGTGAGATAATATTTGGGGGGAAGCCACACCTACCATACTTTTGCCCAAGGCAAAATAATCGGTAGAATGAACCGCAAAGACAACCATTTACCCAAAAGCCTGTATTAAGATGTCATCGTCTGTACGCTTGGTCGCCCGGTCAAAATTGAGGTTAAGTGTACGGATGTGAAAGACTTTTACACAGAGTCACCCTACAGGTTGCTGATACTCACCTCTTTCATTAGTTCTAAACGCCCCGACTTGCCCCCGTAAAGTTCATAAACCTATGAGTTACGCAGTTTAAAAGGTGACAGTCCCTTGAATGCAATAAACCGACCTTTTTGAGCCAAACGAACGCTCAGGCTAATTGAAAAGTGACTGTCACCTTGTTCGATCCACCCAACTGCGTCAGATGAGAACAGCCTATGGCTAAAAAAACAAATCATAGACGTACGGAAAGACTTCAGAGATACCTGTCTCCCAGGAAGCAATTGAAGCAGGCTCGATATATCCCACGTGCGTTGCGCCTGGTTTGGACGGCTGCCGCCGGTTGGGCCACGGCCTCAACGGTGCTCCTTGTTATTCAGGGGGTGCTTCCCGTATTTACGGTTTATTTAACCCGCGACATGGTCAACGCTCTGGTGGCGGTTATCGACAGTAAGGGTGATCCTGCCACCGTTCAATCAGCTCTAATTACTGTGCTCTTGATGGGAGCTGTATTTTTGACGCATCAGTTGCTGAGTAGTATCCAGACCTACGTTAATACTATGTTGACCGACCAAACCGAAGATCAGATGTACAGCCTAATCCACGATAAGACAACAGCGGTGGACATGCAATTTTTCGAATCCTCCTCCTACCACGACCAGTTCAAACGAGCCTCCAACAATGCTCTTTCCAAGCCGCTCAGCCTGCTGCAGAATATAAATGGTTTGCTGCAAAGTAGCATCACCCTGCTGGCAATGGTCGGCGTCCTGTTTACTTTTGCCTGGTGGGTTCCACTGCTGTTACTTTTAGGGGCGCTGCCGGTCTTTGGAGTAACGATCTATACTTCACGGTCCCTTTACAAATGGCGGTTGTCTAGCACCATAAACCAGCGACGGCTGGGATACTATCATAACTTACTGACCTCTGATCAGGCTGCGACGGAATTGCGTCTGTTTGAATTAAGTGATTATTTCAAGCCACGCTACAACAAGTTACGCCGCAAATTGCGAAGCGAGCGGCTGGCCATTAGAACTAAGGGTATGATGGGGCAGTTGGGGGCAACACTGTTTGGTCTGTTGGGGCTGTTGCTGGCGATGGGCTGGATGGTGTGGCAGGCATTACAAGGGACACAGAGTTTGGGTGATTTGGCTATGTTTTGGCAGACTCTAAATCAGGGGCAGCGACTAATGCGCAGTCTGTTGAGCAATGTAAGCAGCATTTACGATAATATTCTGTTTTTAGATGACCTCTTTACTTTCCTCGATCTTGAGCCACAACTTACAGACCCCGCAAACCCTATTCAGGTACCGCCAGGTTTAAACCAGCAGATCGAGGTGAGCGGCGTTTCTTTCAGTTACCCCGACAGCAAACTTATGGCATTGAAAAATTTCAACCTGACTATCCCCAGTGGTCGGATGGTAGCGATTGTTGGCAAAAATGGTGCGGGTAAAAGTACGCTACTGAAGCTGCTTTGCCGATTTTACGATCCGCAACAGGGCTGCATCACCTGGGATGGCGTAGATTTACGCTCCATGAGCCAGACCGACTTACGGCGGCGAATTACGGTTCTCTTCCAAAAACCGCTGTCTTTTGATGATAGCGCCGGCAATAATATTCGTTTTGGCGATTTGGTTGGTCAACCTACACAGTCTGACATTGAGACAGCAGCGCTGGCCGGTGGGGCGCAGCCCGTTATTGACAAATTACCGGAAGGCTATGAAACGCTGTTGGGAAAACGGTTTGGGCAAAGTGAGTTGAGTGTAGGTGAATGGCAACGCCTGTGTCTGGCTCGTGCCTTTGTGCGGCGTGCTGACCTGGTGATCTTAGATGAGCCAACCAGCGCAATGGACAGTTGGGCTGAAAATGAATGGATGGACCGCTTTCGAGAACTGGTTGGTGGACGTACGTCGGTCATTATTACTCACCGCTTTACCACCGCCATGCAGGCCGATATTATTCATGTGATGATAGATGGCCGCATCGTGGAGTCCGGTAATCATCAGCACTTGATGGCAATAGATGGATACTATGCCCAATCGTGGCGGAGGCAAATGCAGAAAGCACTGCATCAGAGTAAGGGCAATCACCGGATTTAGCTTTTTCTGGATCGCGTTACCGCGCCCTCAACACCCAAAAAAGCAATTTGACAAAACGGGATAACAAACTTATGATAAAAAACCAGATGGGCTTTTTAATGCAGAACTCAATAAAGTCCATCGTCCCCAAAAAAGGTTAGGATAGAAAAGAAAACATAACCATAGCGATGCCGCCAACCTGTTTCGTCTCATATTGAGAGAATCGTCGAAACACGTGTCGGACACTTACTTTGTACTGAGACCGCTTGAAATTACAAATGTAGGTCAATATGGAAAAATTGTTTCAGCCACCATCTGCCTATTTCACTCACCACATTGACAAAACCACAATTTGGAAAGCTGCAATCCTTTTTGCCGAAATCCATAGCACAAAAACAATCATTTGCTCAACAACCTCATCTACTATCTGTTGAACGGCGGAGCCTTTGTACACATTGGCCCACTCACACGCCTAATCAGCGATCATCCCCAGATAGTTGAGTAGATAACACGGTTTGCCACCTACAATCCGGCGTTTGATGGACTTATTCTTTTCGCCGATTTGTTTTCGCTGAATTCCTCGCCCATGGGATGCAACAGTTCAATACCAATAACTATCAATCACACCCAGCACAGAGCGTTCAGTCAGGAATTGGTCGATGCAGGTCCGATGACTGTTTAATAACCGGAATAATCGCATATGGTTTGGGGTTTTTGGGAACAAGGGCTGGAAATTACCGCTCTATTAACGCGGCTTATCTTTGTGGCTACTTTTACTCGTTGTCTTGTTAGGCATCGAGCCCTTTTTTCGGTAGTTTCCGGCAAATGGTTCGTACTGATGCATTTTACCATAGTTTGACCCAACTGAACTTTATCTTTTTAGATCATATCTTAACCTCAGATGTCACCTGTCAAGTCTTATGAGGTGAACTGTAATCTACAAAAAATTGCCCATTGTAACGAGAAGGGTAGCACCCCCAAAAAGCGTGGGGAGTAGGGAAATTTGAAGAAAAAGAGGTTCACGAGCAAACTTTTTGTCACCACAACAGAAAAGGAAAGCTCAATGAACCTCGAAACAGTATTTTGCCCTAATCTTGAGTGTCCGGCAAGAGGCCAGACAGGCCGGGGCAATGTGCAAGTCCATAGTCGCAAGGAAAAACGGTATTATTGTAAAGTGTGTCAAAGGACGTTCAGTGAGAGCAAAGGAACCCTGTTCTACGGATTGAAAACGGAAGCGCAGACAGTGCTGCTGGTCGTGACCTTGATGGCCTATGGCTGTCCGCTGCAAGCGATAGTGAT
>JAGRBZ010000797.1 GCA_020433805.1 Anaerolineae bacterium | reverse complement strand
GGTCAACCTTTTGACCCCAATTTTGCTACTAAATTACAAGCTACTATTTGACATTTATCACGGTATCTTACGCAGTTCGAGACCCTAAAGGTTTCCAGAGTCATTTATCAAGCAAAATGTTGATACAATCGAGCTTGTATTTTGTCCGAAAGTCGGCTGATAAAACCTTTAGGGTTTGATTTCTTCCCAACTGTGTAAGTTCTCTCTATAACGAATAAGTGAACAAAAAATTAGGGCGCAGGCCTAAGCACTGCGCCCTAGATAATATTTATTTAAGATGTTGTAGCAACTAAGCTATGCTGAAGACGGCGAACGGACTTTTCACCGTATCTAAATACCCTTGCACAAAACCACGACAATTACGTGCGCCGCAACTGCACACAAAATCTTTGAACAGATGTGGTTCTGTTTGAGCATAATCCATCGTCACAAAATCGCCCGCTTTAATGGGCCGAATGGCGATGAAAGAGCGCGTTTGCATGTCTACATAGCAATTTGGGTCACAGGAATGCAAGATTTTGCCCATCAAGAATGGGTCATGCAGATGTAAGAGTTCGTTGACCGTGAGTGTAAATTGCGTCACCTCGGACGAAAAACTACCTGTAAAGACAAACACTAAATCCCCTACGTTGAAATCGACTAGAGAAATCACGCCTTCACCTACGCCGTTATTGACACGACGTATTTCAAAACGGTCTTTCGTCGGTTCATGAGCAAAGGAGGGAATAAACTCAGGATAGAAACGCATAATAAACTCCTTTTAACATTTATAAAGATAGTGAACCGATACATATAAATTGTTTGAATTTTGAATACTGAAAAGACAGTAACGCCTCGCCGTAGAGGACAGGTCGATTTGGTTTGGCATGTATGGCATGTTGTGCCAGACAACATCGGAAATAAGAAGGGTCATCGCCAGGTTCTGCGATTAGTTCCATTTTTAGGGTATAACTCTCCTTTCTGCAAAAGGGCTAATAAGGTAAAAAAAAAGCGAGTCCAGCGCAAAAACATTTGGCTAGCTCACTTACTTATTATTATAACGCTTATTGTCACAAAATCAATACTTTATGGGCTACTTTTTACAAAATTCACCTGGTTTTGACTGTCTTTAATCCTGAATTGTTGTATTAAAGCTGACGGCTGAAAGCTGATAGCTGACGGCTTCCCTCCCAATGGGAGGTATAAAACCCCTCCGTTTAGGGGGGGCGAAGCTGACTAAAATGATGTAATCTAAAAATTGTTGACTCCTTCCTAAAATTTCCATCTCGACAAGCTACCGAGAGCGATGGTACAAACCTATCCACCACCGCCCACCGATATCTACCGCTTCTCATCACGGTTTGATAATAGCGGTGATCATCGATTATCATTTGCGGACTTTCAAATCATCAAAGGGAGTTACAAAAACTTAGCGCTCATGAACACACTCATTTGGACAACAATCTGGGGAACACTCGGTGGCATATTAGCATGGAAAATTGGCTTTCCCGGCGGCGCGGCAGTTGGCGCGATGCTGGGCAGCGGCATTTACAACCTGGTCGCGACCCAAGTTCAATATCATATGCCCGTTCCTATCGAAATAGGAGCGCAAATTGCCGTTGGTGTCGTGGTCGGCAGCACCTTTAGCCGCGAGCTGTTAGAGAGCGGCATTTCCGTCTTTATGTGGGGCTTAATTGGAGCATTCACGTACCTGCTGGTAGGTCTCATTCTGGCCTGGATTGCCTCGCGGTTGGGATATTTGCCGTTTGGTACTGCCCTATTCAGCTTTTCACCCGGCGGTTTCACCGGCATGAGCATCATCGCCGGAGCCGAAGGTGCCGACCCGGCCAAGGTATCGCTCATTCACTTTACCCGCGTGGTGATGCTCTTTATCATCGTGCCGCTGATGGTCAGGTTTTTGGCGATGCGGTAACTGTTTAAGCTATAAGAATGAAACGACCTTTATTCTGACGAAGTGTTCTATGCCGTAGTGCGCAGTGCGTAGTGCGTAGCGTGTATGAACCATCATCATAATACGAATTACGCACTACAGGATTAAGAACATTGTTGCATTGCCAATCGTAAGGCAGTAACGGGCTAACTTAGCCCTGAATATATTTTGAAAAGAGTCCCCCTTTCCCAACGGGTTAATCCCTTTAGGGTGGCTCATCATCACTTTCAACTTATTTCCAAAGGAGGAAAATATGAAAACTAAGAAGTTACTGCTCATTATAATGGCACTCTTGCTGACAGGATTGGTGGCGGCCTGCGCCCCGGCCGAAGAACCCCCGGCACCGGCCGAGGAAGCCCCGGCTCAAGAAGAAGCGGCTCCGGCAGAAGAGGAAGCCGCAGCCGAGGCAGAAGCTCCGGCTGAGGAAGCAGCTCCAGCCGAGGCAGAAGCTGCGGCTGAAGAAACCGGCGACTTCACGCCCGGTGCCGTAGAATGTATCGCCCCGGCCAACCCCGGCGGC
>JAGRBZ010000796.1 GCA_020433805.1 Anaerolineae bacterium | reverse complement strand
TTGTAGAACTGTTTTGGCTTTTATCACCAACTGTTTGGTGCTCTTTTTTGGATAGCAATGACGTTAGAAAGTATTGACGAAGAACAGTTTGACGAAGAACAGTTAATAGAAGAAGCAAAAAACGACCCTGATGCATTCGGCAAACTTTATGAGCTGTATGTTGATAAAATATATAGCTACATTTACTATCGGGTTGGGAACCATCATGAAGCGGAAGATTTAACGGCAAAAGTATTTTTTCGCGCGCTTAATCATATTCCGAATTATAAAAACAAAGGCTCCCCCTTTGCTGCCTGGCTTTATCGCATTGCCCATAATCTGGTTGCTAATTGGCATCGTGATCGCAAAAGAAGACAAGAAGTTGGGCTTGAGCAGGTCACCTTTGATCGCGCGAAGGGAGAAACCCCGCAGCAGGCTGCTGAAAGGATGAATGGTCGTGATATTTTATTAGAGGCCATTCAAAAACTGCCTTCAGAGCGACAAGAACTTCTTACGCTCAAATTCGCCGAAAAGATGTCGAATGCTGAAATCGGCCAGCTCATGGGGCGCAGCGAGGGAGCCATTAAATCGCTCTACCATCGTACCCTGGTGGCGTTAAAGGGGCTGTTGGTCGAGCATGAAAATCTTATTATCGAAGTCCAAGATGACGACGAACCAGCCGAGTAAGGTGACGCTGTGATACAACTTGTAACCGACTCAACCTGTGATCTTCCGGTTGAGTTACTCAACCGCTATCCCATTACGGTTGTCCCTATCCATATTCAGTTTGAAAAAGATACATTCCGCGAAGGCATCGAGATTGACCCCCCAACGTTTTACCGGCGCATAGAGGACACCGGTTCTCTGCCAACCACCTCGCAGCCGTCCGTCGGCCAATTTAGCGAACTTTTCACAGCGTTAGCGGCCAACGGCGACGAAATTTTAGCCATACACCTAACCAGTAAATTGAGCGGCACATGGCAATCAGCGATGCTGGCCGCCAAACAGTTAGCCGGTCAAGCCAAGATAACCGTACTCGATAGCTTAACCAGCTCTGTGGGCTTGGGCATGATGGTTCGAGAAGCTGCCCAATGCATTGCAGCGGGCTGGTCGATGGCTGAGCTTGTGCCCCATCTCGAAGCCCGGCGCTCGGAAATTAACGTTTTCATATTGCTAAAAGATCTGCGCTATGCTCGCATGAGCGGCCGGGTTGGCCGCATCCGCGAAACGCTGGCTTCGGTGCTGAATGTCAAGCCAATTCTCGGTGTTCAGGAGGGAGCGCTTATTCCCTTAGATCGCGTTCGAGGCCAAAAGCAAGCCATAAGCCGCATGATAGCCCTGGCCCACGAGGCAGTTGGTGACCAGCCGATTCATCTGGCGGTGGCCCATGCAATAGATCGACCCCAAGCCGAGAATATCGTGACGCAAGCTAAGACACGGCTCAACTGCCAGGATACGATAATTAGCGAGCTGGCTATTTCACTCGCTGTTCACTTTGGACCGGGTTCGGTTGGATTTGTCACCTATCCGGTTTAAATAACTCTAGTTGCCATCCCATTTCAACGCCCAATCCCGACTACCCTCTACACCCCAAGCGGGGCAGCTAGACGGTAACTTGAGGTAAGTGGAGTAAATTGCACCTTAACGTACAAGAAGGAGACTGTACTTTGGACAAAAAAATGCTCAAAGAAATTTTAGCAGCGCATGCTGATCAGTTATTAAAAGGCAATGCTACCGGCAATGATTACCTTGAACTTCTACCCGAATCAGACGATGAGTTAGGCCCGCTGTTGGATGTAGCTGAGCGGGTCCAATCGACCATAAAATCGATCTCACCGGCTAACAAGGAAGAGTTAAAACGGGAATTATTAACTACAGCCCACATCCGCAAGGTCGAGGGCTATGTACCGCCCGATCCCACCCGCGATTTGTTCTACACTTTGGTCACCCTTGCATTTGTGGTATCATTAGGAGTCCTATTAGCCGTTCTAAGACAGCGCGAGCACCCTATTTAGTTTTCGAGGAGGAAAATAAGATTTCATGGGACGTTTATATAGCCGCATCAGTGGCTGGGGCACCTACGCTCCATCCCACGTTATTACCAATTACGATCTGGAAAAGACGCTTGACACCAGCCACGAATGGATCATGCAGCGCACCGGCATCGCGCAGCGGCATGTGGCAACCGAAGGCGAAACAACCGCTACGATGGCGGTCGCTGCCTCACACAAAGCCCTGGCCAAAGCCGATCTCACCCCAAACGATGTCGATCTTATCATCGTCGCTACTTCAACGCCCGATTATCACGTACCGGCGGTATCGAGCACTGTACAGGCGCTGCTCGAAGCCGACTGCCCGGCATTTACACTGATGACCGGCTGTACCGGCTTTGTCTATGCGTTGGTGACAGCCCACCAATTCATCGTCAATGGTGCCTTTAAAAATATTTTGGTCGTCGGTGTCGAGTTAGT
>JAGRBZ010000795.1 GCA_020433805.1 Anaerolineae bacterium | reverse complement strand
CGCTCAATACGCATTACGCACTACGCAATAAACAAAAGCTCAAATTATGGCGAAAACTTAGAGACACTAACGAGATTAGAGATTAGAGATTGGTCTTATAAATCTTACAAACTCCAGTCTCCAGTTTTCCAATCTCCAGTTTTCCAATCTCCAGTTTTCCAGTCTCCAGATTTCCAGTCTTCCGTCTCCTGCTAACGCGCTGAATGTATTAACAGCTAATCCTAAACAAAATGCTTAACACAACACACTCCAACCCATCAACAATCTTAACGCTCGTGGTCTCGCGGCCGGGCATTATGCGGCAGTCGCTGCAGGCGGCGCTGTCGGCATATTCCTGGATTGTCGTATCCGCCTCTGTCGGCGATGGTTTGACCGCGCTAAACTACACGGCTGAGCATCACCCTGAACTGCTGGTCATTGATGCCAACCTGCTCGATGAGGAAATCGAGGCGTTGTTAGCCGCCGTCAAAGTTCGCGCCCCGGATACGTACTGCCTCGTCTTCACCTGGTCGAACCAGGCAGCCAGGCGTTTGTTAGCCGCCGGTGCCGACAGGGTCATTCATCGCGACAGTCCGGCGCAGGAACTGCAGACGGTGCTGCTCCGGCTCACGCAAAACGAGCTTGATGGACGGGTTTGATGGTGTGCTATAGGGTATTTCGGACCAGCTTCTCCAGGCCAAAATTGACAACTTAATACAAAGCGGTAAGCTACCTGCACTTCTGAAGTATTGTACAGAATAATCCGCATTGTCGACCGACTAACGCAATCTGCTATCTTCCCTCAATCTACTTCACTCCCCTTTTTCTACCACCGATTTATTGATCAATTCATCACTCCTGCCTGTGAACTAAAATTAGAATGCGGCGGACGCAGACGTGGGGCTGCTTGGTTACCCGATTATTGATTTTACTTTGATAACTTGAGTTCGATAATTAAAGTCGCAACTGTCATTTCGTAGCCGGAGGCGGAGAAATCCCTCAGACATATCAAGACCTGAAACATTCGCAGGGAAAAGATGAATATTGTTGCTTTTCTGAACGGAGAAACCCATGAAACAAAAAAATAGTAATATTCAGGCCGTGCTGACTGCCATCGGACTGTCAAACTTGCACGTTGTGGCCGACCCAACCGATAGTGCCGCGCTCGAAGGCCATGCCGACGGTCAATACACCCTGGCCGAGGCCCTGCGGCTGGCGCTGGAAGCCTTTCTCAGCAACAGCAGCGGCAGCCCGGATCAGGGCCACGACTCGGCCTTCGATGTGGTGCGCAGCTCGCCCGACAGCTTTGGATTGGGGGCCACCCCCTCGGATGCGGAGATAACGGAAGCGCTGCGCCGTATCCTGGCCGACGATCCCCAGGCCGAGATCGTGCTGCTGACGCCGGCCACGACCGCAGAAAACAAATACCGCTTTACCCCCGAGTACGGCGAAAGCATCACCGACAACTGGGTCTTTCGCATCATCGCCCCGGCCAGTTGGCCGATGCTGCAATGGGCGATTGTCGATGTGCGTGGTCAGACGCCGGCCTACAGCTATTCGTTCGACTAGGTGGCGATAGTTGGTTGGTTTGATAGTTGGCTAATAACCAACCAACCAAACCAACCAACTAACCAACCAACCAACCAACCAACCAACCAACCAAACAAACAAACCAACTATTATCATAGGAGATCAACAATCAATGACAACCAAAGCAGATTTTACCAATGAAGAATGGCAGAATGTCGTAAAAGCTCCCATGTCTATCGGCGGTCTGGTCATTATGGCCAGCTTTTCTATTGGCGACACCATCTTCGAATCGCTCAGCATCGGCAAGAAACTGGCTGAACTGACGCAGACAGCTAAGGGGGACACCTTAATGGCTGCCCTGGCTGCGGATTACGCAGATAAGGAGAATTCTAAAGCGCTTAAAGAAGCGTTGAAACCCAGCAAGGAAGAGTCCCGTGACCCGGCGGCATTCAAAGCCAAAATGCTTGGTGATCTCAAAAGCGCCGTGGCCGCTATCGACGCCAAAGCTTCCCCTGAGGAAGCTGCTGAACTCAAGCAGTGGCTCTACAGCGTGGGCGAAGCGACCGCTAACGCCGCCAAAGAAGGCGATTTCATGGGCATCGGCGGGCAGCGAGTCAGCCCGGAAGAGGAAGCCGTGTTGGCCGAGATCAAGAGCGCGTTGGGTCTGTAGCCATACAATGATCGTAACATCGCCGCGATTTCTCTACTACGCAAAGAACAGATCACCTGGGCAAACACCATCCGGTTCACAAGAAAACATTGGTTCGTCGCTGTGGTAACAGCATGGGTAACACAGCATTAAACCGTGGACATGTAAACTATGAGTTACGCAGTTGAACTGAGACATAAGATTGGTTCAGTCTTACACGATCAAATTAAGCCTAAATCAAGGTGTAAAACGGTTGAACTCCGGTTGAAGGCTTAGTTGGAGACTGAACCAATC
>JAGRBZ010000794.1 GCA_020433805.1 Anaerolineae bacterium | reverse complement strand
GTCTAATTGCCTTTTCATGTCATCTTTATTCACTTTTGCACAAACACTAAATGCTATTATACGGTTATTTTTTCACGACTTATTAATCATCACTTTAACATTATCATTCATTACCTTTATCGGCTTAATTGTTTCCTACTGTGTTTTACTGTACCAACTATACGCTGACAACATGATTAAGCCCGGTGATAAATATTGTCGTGACTGCAACAAGAAGTACGTTGAAGGAGAAAAGCTATGTCACAGTTGGAAAAGAATGTAAATTACGGTTATACCCAGCTCAGACGCATCCCAAGCGACATGAATGCTTGGGGCATGCGAATAGACCATCCATACACCCGTGAAGATGTTGGTTCTTATGTTCTCGTAGGCGTTGAACCGGCCTCGATTGAATTACATCATGAAGTCGTAGTACTTGATGAAAGTGGCAATCCACTTAACGATCCTTATATCGTTTTTGGCTTTCCCGGTGGTAACGGGCGTGATTACAGCTATTTAATACCTGATGAAAATTACTGGTATGGTGCTCCAAGTGTCTTAAATGGCAACGTTGTAAAGGCTGGTGCTTCTGGTCAATCCGGTTATGCTCGCCACACATTCAAAGATGGCGGCGAGGATATTTGGGTTTGGGACGTCCAGGACGGCATTTTAGAGTTACCTAGCCCGATTGTACGCAACTGCACTTGGATTCAGACCAGTCAATTTATTCATCATGGCGTTAAGCTCACATTCCAACGTCGCAAAGCCGGAATGCTCCCCAAAGGCGCTATTGATGAACAACAAAGCGATGCAATAACCTCTTTAACACAAATAGTCAATGAGCAAGGCACTCGTCTTGATGCGCTAGAAGAAAAATTACGATTAGTTATGCAACAGGCAGATAACTATCGTAAATTGATGACAGGGAATGAATAAATGGGCAACTTAAAATCAGACATCGACTTCTCTTTCAGCACCCTCCAAGCGGGTCGTTACTTTGAAACCAGCCGATAATACCGACGTAACTGCCCATTTTGGTGGATTATTAGCATCTATTGTGAGTTAATGGCTTTTACTAATAAGCAGGAAATATTCATAAACGAATACCTTAAATGCTGGAATGCAACCGAAGCTGCCCGCCGTGCTGATTATGCATTTCCTAATACCCAGGGGCCTAGATTGTTGGTAGATGTTAGTATTTCAAAAGAAATTGACCAACGCAAAGCCGAAATAATGATGTCAGCCGATGAAGCTATGAAACGTATGTCTGACATGGCAAGAGGTGATTTGGCTGATTTTAATGATGTTATCGAGACCGGTAATATTGAGAAAAGTGATATATCTCATCTTGTTAAAAAACTTAAGGTCACGAAGCGTACAATTATAGGCGATGATAGCGAATCAGGAATTAGAGAAGTCAAAACAGAGATTGAGTTATACGATGCTCAATCTGCCCTTCGCGATATTCTTAAAATACATGGTAAATTTACTGATAAAGTAGAACTATCCGGCCCATATGGTAGTCCTATTAAAACCGAACAAATAACTAATGACAACGATAGAACAGCCGAAGTCTTATCAATCCTATCTCAGTGCGGTGCAATTACGACCGGAACTGATAGCCTTGATGACTCCGAAGCTGACCCAATTCATTCCGCATCAACCGACAGCTAAACAAGCCGCCTTTTTATGGTTGCCTAATCGTGAAGCGTTATTTGGTGGGGCAGCCGGTGGTGGCAAGTCTGATGCCCTTTTAATGGCGGCTTTACAATATGTTGATATCCCAAACTATGCCGCATTGTTATTACGTCGTACTTATGCCGATCTTGCTTTACCTGGGGCAATAATGGATCGGGCTGAACAATGGCTTACCGGAACCAATGCCCGATGGAATCAACAAGAAAAAACATGGTACTTTCCATCGGGATCGACTCTAACATTTGGCTATCTACAACACGAAAAAGACAAATATCGTTATCAGTCATCTGAGTTTCAGTTCATCGGCTTCGATGAACTAACCCAATTCACAGAAACAATGTACACCTATTTATTCAGCCGGTTAAGACGTTTAGAAAATAGCAATGTTCCATTACGTATGCGCGGAGCAACTAATCCTGGTGGTATAGGCCATGCTTGGGTACATGAGCGCTTCGTGGTATCGGCTAAAACAGGACGTATTTTTATACCGGCAAAGTTAGCCGACAATCCTTATCTAGATCAAGCCGAGTACGTCCGTTCACTTGAAGAGTTAGACGACATAACAAAAGCACAGCTACTTGATGGGGCATGGGTAACTGATCCTCATAACAAGCCGTTCAAACGGGAATGGTGGCGAGGCATTAACCGTTGTCATAATGTGAATGTCACAGCGCGATACATCAGTTGGGATACAGCATTAAAAGATAAAGAAGAAAATGCCTATACTGCTTGTGTTGTGGGTGAAGTAACAAGTGATTATCAACTATTCATCCGTG
>JAGRBZ010000793.1 GCA_020433805.1 Anaerolineae bacterium | reverse complement strand
AGATATGATTTGGCAGGATATGACCTGTCCGGCGGTGGTTAAAAGTGTCAGCGCCGAGGCGGAATACAGAACGTTGGCCCTCAATCTTATGATGTACGATTTTAACGGCCAATACAAAGCCAACGCAGAAATTCACAATGTGTTTGCCATCAACTTAATTAAAGCCACTTACAACGGGCTAACCAAAATTCGTGAAAATTTACCGGACGATAATTACAATAAAAATAAGCGTAACTTTATCATCGGCCGGGGGGGGTATGCCGGGATACATCGCTACGCCGCCATTTGGACCGGCGACTCGGCCTCGACTTGGGACTTTTTGCAAATCAACATTCCTGAAGTGCTCAACTTTGGCTTGAGCGGCGTGCCGATGTCGGGGTGCGATATCGGTGGCTTTGCGGCGGGTCAATATTCGGGTACGGTGGAGGGACCGGGAGAGGTTGAAGGCGGCCAGCCGGGAGGAGAAATGTTGGCCCGCTGGATCACAATGGGTGCATTTTTGCCCTGGTTCCGCAACCATTATGACGGCTACAACAAAGCTTATCAGGAACCGTATCGTTATGATACGGCCACCCAGGACGCCTGCCGTAAGTACATTGAAATTCGCTACAAATTGCTTCAGCTATTTTATGATATGATGTTTGAAAACACGCAGTCGGGACTGCCAATTGCCCGGGCCTTGTTTGTCAACGATCCCGATGATCCTGCGGTGTATAATCATCTGAACGACCAGTTTTTTGTGGGGCGCGATTTACTGGTTGCACCCGTCATCGAACCCGGCGCAACCCAACGCGATGTGTATTTGCCGGCCGGCTACGCGTGGTACGCTTACACCGACAATCAAGCACCGCTCGGCCCTCCGACATCGGGCGGTACGACCCAGACCTGGACTGCACCCATCGACATTGTGCCCCTATATGTACGCGAAGGCGCTATCATCCCGGTACGCGAGTTGGAGCAATGGGTGGGTCAGTTAGAGGCTCAAGGGAAAGTCAATCCCATTACGTACAACATCTATCCGGGCGCAGATAGCACTTACATCTGTTATCAGGACGACACCATCAGTACAGCCGCCCTTAACAACGGCGAATACCGCTTAACCAAGATTAGCCACACCGGTCGACCGGATATATCGGGGCAGGAAATTGACATCAAACGGCTGAAGGATAATTATCAACCCAAGGCAAATTTTTACTATGTTAGCTTATTAGGAACAGAACCACCCACAAATGTAAAGCTCAACGGAAACGATTTACCCCAGATAAATTCAGGGAGTGATGATAGTTCGGTAGCGGCTTTGCGCAACAGTGCCACCAATGCCTATTACTACAATTCCGGTCTCAAAACAACCTACATCAAAATTTTCGATAAGACCGATCCGGTCACGGTATTGGTATCCTTTTAAGCAGCTTATTTAAAGGCCACTTTTCACCGTATAAAAAAGGGGCAACCTTGGGGTTGCCCCTTTCTCTTAAAGTGAGTCCTCGCCGAGAACCGGCAATCCACATAACTCTTGAAACCGGCTCAACGCGGTAGGATCGCCTTCAACCTCGATGATCCCTTTGGCAACAGCCTCACTCGCTTGAAACCGTTTTTGCAACAAGGATAGGTATGAAGCGATGTCGGTCTCAAAAACAGCATCCGGCTTAAGCGCAGCACCCTGCTGTACGTCCACCTGTCCATTATGAATCCGCACGTGCAAGACTTCATTGTCTATGCGCAGTTCATAGGTTTCGTCCAAACCCTGGGCCTGCTCTGGCCGGAAAAAGGTTTTGAGCGTCAAGGCGTAGGAACCCACGTTCAGCAGCAGCGCGTCATCCATCGAGGGCGGCACAAACTGGCTGCCCCACTTCCCCATCTCCAACAGGGTTTTTTCCAACGCCAGCCCAACCGGCGTCAGTTCATACACAATCGACCCCGCCGGTGGCGGTAAGGTGCGACGAATAAGCACTTCCTCCTGCTCCAGGCTTTTGAGGCGATCGGTCAGCAAGTTGGTACTGATGCCCGGCAGACCGCTCAGCAAATCGGTAAAACGGCGCGGCCCGGCCATCAGTTCACGGATAATAAGCAGCGTCCAGCGCTCGCCAACAATATCAAGGGCATAGGCTAGCCCACAGTACTGGTTATAGCTTCTGTTACTCATACAAGATAGTATACAAAATATTTGTGAAAGTTCAAACTTGCTATCTTTAATATGTTTTATTGAATTAGGCACTTGACTTTTTGAAGTAAAAGATGTATAGTAATAGAACATTTGTACTAAACACTAAAAAACGCGGTCAGAATGCCGGTAACGTTTACCGGCATTCTGACGTCATGGAGAGTAAGTATGAGAAAAGTGGTTCTGAAAATCCAAGTGTCACTCGACGGCTACCTTCGAGGAGTCATCGCCTTGATCTACGGGCGCACGATGTAAGCGCCAAGAAAGGGACTCACGATGAGAAAATTAACGGCC
>JAGRBZ010000792.1 GCA_020433805.1 Anaerolineae bacterium | reverse complement strand
GGTCAGCATTTTTGCTCTCTTTTCTTCTCTTATTTGCTGACCATTTTATTCTTTTTTTCTTATTTCCGATATTGTCTTATGTATATATACACCGTCCGGATGGGTTTCGTTCCCACAAAAAACGTCCGGATGATCGTATGGTCACGAGCGGTAGAGCGCAAGGTCTTCTTTACACAAGATGTCATAAAAATATTGCGCTCTTTTGATTATAGCGCAAGGTGTTTTTATTGAATATTTTCTACGAGCCTACTAAATTCCTATTTATTCTCTTCGTTGCTTGTGCTAAACTTTTTTCACCGAACTGACTTTGTCACCTTTATTCCACTATTTTTTGATAATAAACGACGTCTATACATCATCTGGCGTTATTCGTATTTTGGATTTGATCTTTAACGTTTATATAAACTCAGGTCGCAAGAGGTAATTGAATGGCTAATGAATTGGTATTGATTATTGATGACTCGCGTCAAACCATCAATTTCATCACGGATTATGTGTTGAAACCCAACCATTATCGCGTTTTGGTTGCTCAAGATGGACAAGCCGGTTTGAAGTTAGCCATCACGCAACGCCCCGATTTGATCTTGCTTGATATGAGTATGGCTAAGATGAGTGGGATGCAGGTGTTGGAAGCACTCCGCGCCCGTGATTTCAAGATTCCGGTTATTGTTATGACCTTTCACGGCTCAGAGACGATGGCCGTGCAAGCTTTTCGCCTGGGGATTAAAGATTACCTCTTAAAACCGTTTACGGTGGCCGAAATGCTGACCGCAATTGAGCATTCGCTAACTGAAGCGCGGCTGCGCCGTGAACGCGACGAGTTGACCGAGCGTTTACTTAAAAGCAACCATGCGCTGGAGAAGCGGCTGAAAGAACTCAATACCATTTTTGGGATTGGAAAGTCAGTCACGTCGCTGCTCGATCATAAAAAACTGTTGTCGCGACTGGTAGAAGCCGCCATTTATTTAACCGATGCCGAAGAAGGCTCGCTGCTGCTGGTTGACAACGATCGCGAACTGTTGTCGATGGCGGCTGCCCGGGGTATCGACGAGCGGGTGGTTCGGTCATTTCGGGTTCCGGTTAAGGGTAGCCTCCCCGGCAGCGTCATCGAAAGTGGCGAACCCCTTATCTTATCCGGCGACAAACAAACCTCCATTACCGATTTATACAGCGTGCGATCTCTTATTTATGTCCCGCTTAGAATTCGGGGCCAGATCGGTGGGGTGTTAAGTGTGAATAATCGGCACCAAAACCGAACATTCACCAATCACGATCTCCGTTTGCTGTCGACATTGGCCGATTTTGCCGCCATCTCAATGGAAAACACCCAACTCTTTAGCGAAGTTATCCACGAACGCAACAAATTAGCTACAGTTATGCGAGAAATGACCGAGCCAGTGGTTGTCATCAACAGTGATGACGACCGCATTGTGACAGCGAATGCGGCCTTTAGCAATGCACTGGGTCTTAATAGGCTAATGGTTGAAGGCCGTTCTATTATTGAGCTATTTCACAACCAAATCCTGGCCGATTTTATCGCTACCCCAACTAACCTGGGCAGCAGCCACAAAAGCGAGCTGCTGCTAGACGACGGTCGCACATTTTACGCAACGCTAACCCTCATTCCCGAGGTCGGACGGGCGATTGTGATGCAAGACGTGACTCATCTCAAGGGATTGAGCCAGATGAAGTCCGATTTTGTCTCAACCGTCTCGCACGATCTGCAAGCGCCGCTGAATTCCATCAAAGCCTATGCCGATATGCTCAGTTTGCAGGGTGAATTGGATGATAAACAGATGTTGTTTGTCGAACGCATCACCAACGGCCTCGATCAGGTCACCTCGCTGGTCGATAATCTGCTCGATTTGAACAGCATCGAGATGGGGGCCGATACCAACGTGGTCATCGTGGATGTAACCCGCCTGGCCGAGCAAGCGGTGGCCCAGTATCAGGCCCGGGCCAAACAGCGGCACCAGCAACTTGTCTATCATCAAACCGATCAACCGGCCCCGGTCATCGGCAACGAGCGGCGATTGCAGCAGGCCATCAGCAACCTCATTGACAATGCGCTAAAATTTACGGCCGAAGAAGGACATATTTCGGCTGTGGTGCAGGTGGAAGACAAACAGGTAATATTTAAGCTCGAAGATGACGGCATCGGTATACCACCGGCCAACCTGCCTCTGGTTTTTGATAAATTCTTCCGCACCGAAGACTCCAACCACCCTGAACACAAAGGGTGCGGATTGGGGCTGGCTATCTCAAAATCGATTTTAGAGCGCTACAACGGTCGAATTTGGGCCGAAAGCACGCCTAACCAGGGGAGTACCTTTACCTTCGTATTGCCTCTGGCTAACGGCGACACATCCGGACTGCCCACAGTGAGCCGAGAAACCATGACGGCTTAAGTGATCTTTCAAAAAAGTCTCTTGAATACATTCGTTCCGACGCTCTG
>JAGRBZ010000791.1 GCA_020433805.1 Anaerolineae bacterium | reverse complement strand
GAGCCGTTTTTGGCCCGAAATTGATCGAATTCACCGAAAACCCTGGTTTCTTTTCCAGGCTTATGTCAAAATCTCGTTGAAGTACTAGCGACAATTGCATAAACTGGCAAAGCCACAACCAAAGATCAGGACGCAGATTTTCGCGGACAACGCAAATTTGTGGCTGTAACACCATAAAGGAGTGTACTATGAAACGTGTTGGATTTGTGCTTAAAGTCAAAGAAGAAAAGATTGCAGAGTACAAAGAGCATCACAAAAACGTATGGCCGGAGATGCTCGATGCCTTGCGGCGCACCGGCTGGCACAACTACTCGCTGTTTATGCGCGATGACGGCCTGCTGTTTGGTTATTTTGAAACACCGGAAAGTTTAGACGCGGCCACGGAGGGCATGAGCCACGAAGAAATCAATGCCAAGTGGCAAGATTTTATGGCCCCCTACTTTGAGGGCATTGGTGCTCACGCCGATAAGATGATGGTTGAACTGGAAGAAGTTTTCCATCTGGATTAAGGCGGGATTAAGTTTGGGTTAAGGAATTAAAAAAGTTACGCGGGGGAGGCCAACTATTAGGGCTGGGATCCGCGTAACTTTTTTTCACAATGGGATTATAAAGACTCTATTTAGTAAGCCATCACCGGCACCGCCACTTGCTTTGGAATAACTTGAAGCAGTTTCTGGCGAATAAGTGGGTCATCAAACAGTCGCGCTAAACCTTTTAGATACGCTTTAGCCCCCGACTTTGTACAGAGTTGATAGGATTGATCGGCTTCTTCAATAAGTCCGACGCTGTGTAGCTCGGCCAGAATTTTGCTGAGTAAGCTAGTGTCGCCAAAGTAAGTCCGTTGCGCCAGTTCGTGAAGCGTGCCTTTTAGAGACGGATTTTTATAGAGAAACAAGAGAAACTGCAATTTTTGAAGTGAGTCGATTTTTTTATTTTGAAGATAACGGCGTAATTTTGATTTCATATTTTTGCTCCATCGTATATGAACCGCATTCGCTGTAAGGCCTATCTTTTCGGCGACCTGCGTGTCCTCTACCACATCAACATCCATGTCTTGCTGAATGTCTTGAATAGCTTTTAAAGTATTAATTTCAGTAGATCACAGTTTCGAGGAGTGAGGCATCCTCAGATGCCGAACGGAGCCGCATCTGAGGATGCTGGCTCCTCAATTCGTGATCTACTGAATTTGATTTTCCGTCACAGTCATTGTGATTTGCCTCCACAATTTTATCTGGTGATTCTGCTGAACTACTAACCCGCTACAGTAAAGTCATCGCGCAGAAGATTAGCCACAGCTCTTATAATGGGGATGTCCCAAGAATACGTTTCATCGATTGTAATAAGTACAGCGCTGATATTGTCGGAGCCATCGCGCTCTTTCGCTTCATTTACAAGCTGGCGCACCAATTCTGCCGGTTCTTCAGCAGAGCCGATCCATTCCGTCAAATCTGATTCATTGGGGAAAGCCTGCCATAAACCATCAGTACAAAGGAGAAGAATTTTATCACCGGGTTGAAGTTCTTTGGTACAGACATCAACGGTAATATTTTCTTCAACACCCACGGCTCGAAGGAGCATGTTACGGGTTGGATGTTTGTTCGATTTGGCGGGATCAAGTAAACCTTCGCTAATGAGCCGAACAGCCATAGAATGATCGCGTGTGATTTGGGTCAGCTTTCCGGCGCGCCATAGGTAGGCCCGACTGTCGCCAACGTGGGCGATATGAAGCCATCTACCGTAAATCAACGCAACCGTAGCCGTAGTCCCCATATGGGTGCCTTCTTCAAGCTCTTCTTTGGAATAGGTATATACTTCCTGATTAGCTGCTTTGACGGCTTGTTCCAGGCGACCGCTCAGCGTGCAAAAGGCCGGTTCTGTGCGGTCATCATCAGCAGGAATCCAGTGGTTGGGATAAAAGATATCGGCCAATTCAGCCACCAGCCGGTTAGCAGTGCGTTGGCTAGCTATATCGCCGGCATTGAGACCACCCATTCCATCACAAACCAGGTACAAACCGGCACTCCGATCATCACCTAACGGATTTGTTTGGTGAAAAACGGTATCTTCATTTAGGGTTCGACGTGTGCCCCGGTCGGTGTGATCGGCAGCACTAAAATGCAATACCTTGTCTTTTTCGACATGACTTCTGGTCATCATAGCATGCTCTCCTCAAGTAAAGGTTGATTTCTCTCGCCTCGATGTTTATTTTCACATGGGTGTTGATGATGCCCTTGAAAACTTATATCTTATATACAGTATACGTTCTGAAACAGATTTTATGAATGGAGGAATTCCTGGGTTCAACATGGAGGATTTCCCTACCTTGGGGTAGGTAGCTCCCTCATAAATACGAGAGCATTTGGTGTATAGGGCTTTATAATCGCCTTCAAATTTTAGGTAACCCACTATATTTGTGATATACTTGTATGCCAAGAATGGGTACAAGTTCTCTCGTTTCCATATAT
>JAGRBZ010000790.1 GCA_020433805.1 Anaerolineae bacterium | reverse complement strand
AACCCGCCCCCACCCGCCGATACCCTTCATGCCTGGGTCAAGCAGTTTGGTGAGGCAGTCGATCTTGATCTGGATCGGTTGGCCGAACGGCTGGCTCAGGATGAGCAAGGGCTACCCCTGGCGGTAGAGCTAACCACACCGGGCTGGGTTAGCCGCCTGGCGCAAACGGCCATTCCGGGTGAGTTGATCCGCTACGTGCGCGACTACGAATATGCCCGCCTCAATACCGATTACAAACGCGCCCTCAAGCAAAATGAAACCGATTTTTCCCGGCAAGCACGTGAGCAACTGGAGCGGCAAACAGCCGATCTGGCCCGTCGCCACGGTCTGCCGGCGACCGGTCGCTGGCTGGCGCAGCTTCAACAGCGGCTGGAAAAGACCATCCATCACCTTAACAGCAGCCTGGCCGAAATCGAGAGCCGGCAGACAGCCTTGACTCAAGAGGTCGGCCACTTGGAACTGGCCTTTATGCAGGCCGCCGAAAGCGGTTTTTTAGGGCGCGGACAGCGCATTGCCCGCAGCCAACACGCCTATATGACCACGGTTCAACAGTTGTTTGAGGTCCGCTGGCAGATGCAGATTGCCCTCAGCCAGCTTCGGTTGTGCAACCAACTGCTCGCTCAGGTTCAACAGCAGGCGGCGCAGGGCCACGATATTACTCTGCGGGTGCAAGCCACCCGGCGCACTCTGGCTGGCCGATTGACCGGCGATAATGCGCTGCTTCAGCACCATGGAGCGTCTACCCGCTCGTTGGCAACGCCGGAGTTGATCAACAGCCTCTATGAAAACCACGCCGGCCCACCGGCCGATATTCTGGCGGTGCTGTTTACGGCTGAAGAGTCGCCGCTGGACTGGCAGGGTTTGGCTCCGGCCGATATCGGTGAACGGTTGATTGCCGCTTGCCGACCGGCCTTTGCTTCTATCGCCACAACCAACGTTGAGCAAATTATCGAGCAGCAGCGATCACAGACACCCCCGGAACATTTTTACGCCTGGCTGATGGGGCAGGCAACTCCCAGTTGGAACCTGGATCGTACCCGCATGGCCGACGGCGGCGCTACCTTGCAGCGGTTAGAGGTGTTGGGCGTACCGGACGAAGACAGTTCCATCTTTCGCCGTTACGCCCGGATGCTGGTTTCAACCACCGACCCGAACCGGATCACGGCCTTTGTAGCCCACGTGGGTGCGCCCCACAGCGCCATTCAGCAGTGGGACAGTTATCAAACCGTGTACCAACAAGCCCAGGGTCAAACGCCGCTGCACATTTTGCCCCAGTTTCAAGCCGACAGTCGGCGGGCCGAACAGAGCTTTGCCCTCGGCTCGATCTTTGGCTTTATCACCAATCAGGGTGCCTACTTTTACTACAACCCCGCCGACGCCCTGGAACGACCGATAAAGTTAGGCCAGGGATTGGCTAACAGCTTGCATGCCTTTACTACCAACAGCAGTCTAGTCCAGGAAAGCCGCGAGCGGGTCGATCAGGTGGTGGCCGGTCGGGGGGTGGAGGCCAGTCTGCACACGCTGGCCCGCTATTATGAAACCAGCAGCGGCCAGCCGCCCGGCGATGAACTGGTGTTGCGGTTAAAACGGCTGGTGCGCGAGTATGCCGCCGAACTGCGCCAAATTCATCAGTTTGCCCCCGGCCAGCTTTGGACAGCAAATGGCGACCACGACAGCCCCATTCTAGAAAACGAGCAACCCTATGATGGCCGGTAATATTACCCAACGAACCGTATTGGTTGGACTGGGAACGGTTGGCTCTCTTTTAGCCCAACAGATTTTGTTGGCGATAACCGGCGAACAAAACGTAACCGGCCCCATCCAGATGCTCGAACTGCTTCCGGTTAACGGCGGCTCTTCTGAACCGTTTGCGGCCGAAGAATCGACGGACGATCCCAGCCCTAACTGGTCGGCGCAGTTTGAGCAAGAACTGGCTGTGGTGCTGCGTTCGGTGTCGCAACTGCGTTACCTGGACCGGCTGCACGCTTACAGTGGTCAACGGCCCTACCTGGACGAGATTTTTGTAATGGTGCTGGCCAACCTGGCAGAGCCGTGGGTCTGGTCTCGCTTGCCGACTCTATTGGCCCTGATCCGGCCCGCTGTTGAACAGACATTGGCCTGTTATACCGGCCTAAGCGCCATGTTCCTGTATCTACCGCCGGACGAGGGCGAACCGGCAGTTTCGGCCTCGACGATCACTACGGCGTGGTTATCGGAAAAATTACCGCTGCCGGAATGTGATCGCGGTTGTTTTCTGGCCGGGCTAACCAACGAAGCCGGTTTGATTATCGGTACGGCGGAGCAACTGCTAGCTCGAATTCGCTTTTTTGCAAGCAGCCTGATCACCGGTATGGCTTTGACCGAAGCGGACACAGTAGGGCCGGCAAGCCATGGCCGGCTGCCGGTTGTGGCTGCTGTTGGCACGGCCTGGGCAACGTGGCCGGTTGAGGCGCTGGCGCAAGCCCTGGGGCCACGCTGGGGA
>JAGRBZ010000789.1 GCA_020433805.1 Anaerolineae bacterium | reverse complement strand
TGCCCAACCTTCTCTATCAAAATCTGGAACACCCCCGCTGGGATCATATTGCCAATCGCTGCCTCTCGTGCGCTAACTGTACGCAAGTTTGCCCCACTTGCTTTTGCAGCGATGTCGTCGAGGTTAGCGACTTAGAAAATCACAAGGACGAACGCCTCCGGGTTTGGGACTCGTGCTTTAGTCTCGATTTTTCGCACGTTCACGGCGGAAATATCCGGCCTACCACCCGCGCCCGCTACCGCCAATGGCTTACCCACAAGCTGGCCTCCTGGATCGATCAGTTTGGTACGCTGGGCTGTGTTGGCTGTGGCCGCTGCATCACCTGGTGTCCGGTCGGCATTGATCTCACCGAGGAGGTTCGCGCTATTCGAGAGGCGTCCACGATGATTAAAGCCGAGAAACCAGGGTTTTAGTCGGGCCTGTAACGAACGTATTGATCAACGTATCGTTGGCAGAGGAGAAGGTGAGGGAGAGAAAACCCTGGTTTCTAAGTTGGGGGCAACGGTAACTTTGATGCTCCGGGGCTGTATTTACAAAGGAGAATCCGCAATGATCATAAATAACCCTATTTCATCACCGACACCAACAACGACAGCCGGCGACGAGGCATATCTACCCCACCCGGCCAAAATCGTCGCTATAAAGGAAGAAGCGTACGCCATCAACACCTACACCCTGGTTTTTGAAGACGAAACCGTGCGGCAGCAATATCGCTTTGCCGCCGGTCAATTCAATATGCTTTACCTGCCCGGCATCGGCGAAGTCGCTATCTCGATTAGTTCCGACCCGGCCAAACCGGAACAACTGGGCCATACTATTCGCTTTGCCGGTAATGTCACCCGCGCCATCGGGCGGCTCAAAGTTGGCGACGTTATCGGGCTGCGCGGCCCGTACGGTTCAGCCTGGCCGCTGTCGCGGCTCTACGATGAAGACCTATTTCTCGTGACCGGCGGTATCGGCCTGGCTCCCCTTCGCCCGATTATCTATTCGATTATGCGAGACCGCCGTCGCTTTGGTCGCGTTGTTCTGCTCTATGGGGCCAGAACCCCAACCGACATGCTTTACACCGGCGAGTTTGAAAACTGGCAGGAGCACGACATTCAACTCCACACCACCGTTGATCGGGCCGATGCCGAGTGGCGCGGACAAGTGGGCGTGGTGCCGATGCTGTTTTACCACCTGCGCCTCGACCCCCGCAAAACCATCGTCTTAACCTGCGGCCCGGAAATTATGATCCGCTTTGTGGTGTACGAAGCGCTGGCCCGCCGGGTACCCAAAGAAAAAATATTCCTCTCGATGGAGCGGAATATGAAATGTGCCCTGGGCTTTTGCGGCCACTGTCAGTTTGGTCCGTCCTTCATCTGTAAAGATGGGCCGGTTCTGACGTATGCCCAGGTTGAGCCATTTTTTGGCGTGGAGGATTTCTAATGAACAATGCGAATGGTATTTTGCCACCGATCAGGCCCCATAAACCGGCCCCCCCGCCCAAACCCCGGCTGGCGGTCTTTAAGTTTGCCTCGTGCGACGGCTGCCAGCTTTCGATCTTGGATGCGGAAGATGAACTCCTGGCGCTGGCCGATAAGGTTGAGATTGCTTATTTTGTGGAGGCTAGCCGTCGCACATTGGCCGGGCCGTATGATATCAGCCTGGTTGAAGGCTCGATCACCACCCCGGAAGAACTTGAGCGCATTCAGGAGGTTCGCCGCCAATCGAACTATGTAATTGCTATCGGGGCTTGCGCCACCGCGGGCGGTATTCAGGCTTTGCGCAACTGGCACAATGTCGATGACTTTGTCCGGAAAGTTTATGCCCATCCTGATTACATTCAAACGCTCGATACGGCCACGCCGATTAGCGACCACGTTCAGGTTGACTTTGAATTACGCGGCTGTCCCATTAATAAAGCCCAACTGCTCGATGTGTTGACCGCGCTGCTCATCGGACGCCAACCGCGTGTGCCTTCTTACAGCGTTTGTGTTGAATGCAAACGGCGCGGCGCACCTTGTGTAACCGTGGCCCAAGGCGTGCCCTGCCTGGGGCCGGTAACCCAGGCAGGCTGCGGCGCGCTGTGTCCGGCTTACCGGCGCGGTTGTTACGGCTGTTTTGGCCCGGCGGAAGCCCCCAATTTGGAAGCCTTAGGTCAGCGCTTCTTGGCCATGGGCGCGTCGCCGGATGAGGTCGTGCGCCTGTTCCGAACGTTCAACGGTTATGCCGATGCCTTTCGTTTGGCCGGCGATAAGCTGGAGGAGATGCAGCAATGACAACCAAAACCGCCAACCGCCGAACCATAAAAGTCGATTACCTGGCCCGCGTCGAGGGCGAAGGGGCGCTGAATATCGTAACCGAAAATGGCGCAATTACCCAGCTTGAGCTGCGCATCTTTGAGCCGCCCCGCTTTTTTGAGGCCTTTTTGCAGGGACGCAGCTTTTTGGAAGCCCCCGACATCACCGCCCGTATCTGCGGTATCTGTCCGGTGGCCTATCA
>JAGRBZ010000788.1 GCA_020433805.1 Anaerolineae bacterium | reverse complement strand
GTAGCCCCGCCCGTACAGATCGTAACGCAGCACCTGCAATCCGGCCTCAACCAGCGCCGGAACCGTAGCATCCCACACAAAATAGGGCGTGGCGACCCCGTGAATGAGCACGACCGTTTGCCCTGAGCGCGGGCCGGACAGTTCAAAATGGGTTATGCCGTGGGATAAACCCACGCGTTGGCCCGGCGCATTCGTGGCAGCGTCGGACGTTTGGGGTGATAGAGTTGTTGTCATCGATCCTCTCCTTGTGCCTTGATTCGTTTCCACGCTCTGCGTGGAAATGCATACGGTACGAACAGGCTGGTATGTATTCCCACGCGGAGCGTGGGAACAATTCCGTAAGCCAGACCTGACAGGTTTTATAAGACACGGGTAAGCGTAAATAGAAAGTCGATTGGAATTGTTCTCACGCCCAACGATAGCTTTGGAAACCTGTCAGGTCTTGATGTCAGACGATTTGCCGTCTTCCTCATCGCTCAGTACGCGGCGCAGAATTTTGCCGATTTGGCTTTTAGGCAGACTCTCGCGAAACTCAACCAGCGCCGGTACTTTGTAGGGGGCCAGATGCTCTTTGCAGAAGTCGATCAAGCTCTCGGCGGTAGTGCTGCCCTTTGATTTCAACACAACAAAGGCTTTTACCGTTTCGCCTCGTTTGGGATGGTTGACCCCGATGACGACCGCTTCAAGCACGGCATCGTGCATATACAGCACTTCTTCAACTTCGCGCGGTACGATGTTGTAACCGCTGGCGATGATAAGATCCTTCTTACGGTCGACCACGTAGAAGTAGCCGTCTTCGTCCATTTTGCCGATGTCGCCCGTGTGCAGCCAGCCGTCGCGGTCGATGACGCTTTCGGTTTCCTCGGGCTGGTTCCAGTAGCCTTTCATCACCTGCGGCCCGCGAATAACGATCTCGCCTTCCGTACCGACCGGCTGATCGGCATAGTTGCCGTCCTTATCCGCGGATAAGGACACGACCTTCATATCGGTGCTGGAGACCGGCACGCCAATCGAGCCGGACTTGCGCTTCCCAAAAATAGGATTGGCACAAGCCAACGGTGAACTCTCGGTCATACCGTAGCCTTCAACCAACTGCCCGCCGGTTAACGCTTCAAACTGCTGAGCGACCTCCATCGGCAGAGCGGCTCCGGCGCTCATACAAAACTTGATGCTGTGCAGTTCGTACTCTTTGACCTGGGGGTGATTGTTGAGGGCTACGTACATGGCCGGTACAGCCGGATAGAGGGTGATGCCTTCGCGTTCGATGACCTGCAACACCAATTCGGTACTGCGTGGATCGGGTACGATAACGACCTCCATACCGCAAGAAAGGCTGTAGAGAATGCCAACGGTCATACCGTAAACGTGAAAGACGGGCAGCGCCCCCAACATTTTTTCCGCGCCATATTCGGCCCGATGGAACCAGGCGTTACATTGCGCAACGTTGGCTACCAGGTTGGCATTGGTTAGCATTGCAGCTTTAGCCAGCCCGGTGGTGCCGCCCGAATACTGAAAGAGAACCACATCCTCCGGCGATGAGTCGATTGACGGCGGCGGAGCGGTGGTCTGTTCGAGATCGGCGTAGCGGTAGACACCCTTCTCCGGCGCGACCGTGGTCATCATTCCGCTGGCGCGTACCTGGCGTGCTACTAGTTGACGAAAAGGCCAGCGCAATGTATCGGGTACATCGGTTAGGATGATATGTTTAAGCGCTGTGTTATTTCGAACTTGGGCGACGCGCTTATATAACCCACTGAGCGTAATAATCGTTTCCGCGCCGCTGTCGTGCAGTTGGTGCTGTAACTCGCGGGGGGTGTAGGTGGGGTTGGTGTTGACCACAATGGCTCCGGCTTTGAGTATGCCAAAGTAAGCGACGATGTTCTGGGGCAAGTTCGGCAGCATAATCGCCACACGATCACCGGGAGTTACCCCCAGTCGGGCCAATCCCGCCGCTACGCGGTCGCTGATCTGGTCAAGCTCGCGGTAGGTTAGAGTCGACTGGATGGCCAGGCCAAAGGGGAGATATTTGAGAATCATACGTATCGCGATTTTATCGGCATACGTTTGAGCCGAGTCGCGCAAAATTTCAATCAAGGAGCGATGGGGCGGATCGATGGTGGCCGGCACGCCTGTCTCGTAATGGGCCAGCCACGGTTTTTTTGTTTCAGAGACGGTGGGTTGGGGAGTTGGTTCAGGGTGACAAACGGGTTGATCGGCCACGGTCGGATGCGTGCCGTTGACACTAACAGAAGTCGGTTTCTCTACCATTGAGCTTCCTTTCTCGCTGGAGTTGTAGGGCTTGTCATGACGATAAGCAGACCGCAATAGGAAGGAGCATCTAAGAGTACCTTACTGTCGCGGTGTATTGATTTTACCAGATAAATCTTTAAATACCACCTACGCTAGTACTACAACGAGACTTCGGTCTGAGAAACCAGGGTTTTGACTTTAGAAGTGAAAATATGCTCTTGAGTGAGCTTTTTTAG
>JAGRBZ010000078.1 GCA_020433805.1 Anaerolineae bacterium | reverse complement strand
ACCCTAATGCTAGAATCGAGATATTTAAGCAAGGAGAAACCAACCCCCGTGGAAATTCATCCGGCTGAGCTGATTGACCTCAATGAATGTTATCAGTTAAACAGCGCTTACACCACCGATTACGTGTGGCAGATGCAGATGCAGAATAATGGTCGTCGTACAGACATCCGGTTTGATATTGTGCGACTGCCGCGGCCCATGCAGGTTCCTTACCCGCGCTCGCCTGATGAGTTACTTGATCATTGGGAAGAGGACCACTGTTTTCTGGTAGCATACAACAAACGGGGGGAGGTTGTTGGTTATATAGACGCCCAAGCACAACCATGGCAAAACTTGCTGTGGATCTCGAACCTTGTGGTCGATAAAGATTACCGGCGGCAGGGATACGGTTCCAGTTTGCTCGAGTCGGGCAGGCAATGGGCGCTCAAACAGAAACTGCACAGAATCATGCTGGAAGCACAAACGAAAAATCATCCGGTGATTTCGTTTGCTCAGAAACACGGTTTTAAGTTCTGCGGTTATAACGAGCGCTACTATGCCAATGGAGATATCGCGCTCTTCTTCTCCAAAACCATCTAGGACTAACACATCTACCAAAAATTCAGGAAATGGACTGTCGAGCTACACCGTAGACACGATTGGGCGTTCGTGATTTCTATGTTTAGGGTGTAGCTCTGTTTTGATCGACTATGGAAACGCTCACATTTACATTTATCATCACCCGCCTCAATGAGGCATTATCTTCAGCCATCGTCATTATCGCTTTTTCGCTGTTTGTTTATATGTTTGCCTACAACCTGCGGAGCGCCATTGGCCAGGCTTTTGGTATTTTGCTGGCCTGTATGTGCTTTACTTATGCCGGTGATGTTGCCCTTTACAAAGTCACAAGCATCGAGGATGCCATTCCCTGGCTAAAGTTCCAATGGATCGGTATTGCTTTTATTCCGGCAGCCTATTTGCACTTTGCGGACGTTTTATTGCGCACAACCCGGGCCATTTCCCCTCGGCGTCGCTTTACGGTGGTGGTGGCCTACATATTTGGCTTTGTCTTACTCCTGCTGGCTATTCAAACGGACTATTTGGTGCAGCGACCGTTTTACTCACCGGGGGTTACTCAATTTCGAGCCGGCCCCTTCTTTTGGATTTTCACCTGCTATTTCTACGCCACACTGGTCTGGGGAGCCTATAAGATTTATCGAGCGCGCGCCCGCTGTTTGACCTCGGGCGCACGGAAGCGGATGACCTACCTGGCCGTTTCATTCGCGGCTCCGGCGTTGGGCGTCTACCCTTATATGCTCATCGCTAACACACCCAATCTACTGCCGACGGCAATTTTGTTTATCGTCCTCTTTTTGGTCAATATCGGTATTGCCGTTATGCTTATTTTGATGGCCTATAGCGTGGTCTTTTTCGGCGCGATGTCGCCTGATCGGGTCATCAAGCATAATCTCATCCATTTACTGCTGCGAGGGTCACTGGTAGCAACACTCGTCATCTCGATCATCCAAATTTTGCCGGAACAGAACCAAATCTTAGGGTTACCCCGCGAATTGATTTTAGCGACGTCTATTGTGATGGTTATCGTGCTGTCGCAACTGTTCATCAACATCATCAAGCCGGCCATCGACAGCGTTATATTCTTTCAAGATCGCAACGAAATTCAGTGGATAGCTGAGCTTGACCGCCGCCTGCTCACCACATCCGATCTGCAACGTGCTTTGGAAAATATTCTCATCATCTTGTGTGAAACCCTTCGCGTACGAACCGGCTTTATTTACAACTTGGCCGCCAACCAGGGGCCGCGCCTGGAAGCGTATATCGGCTCTATCGACAATATCGAACAGGCAATTGCTAATATTAACGTCAATACCTTAATTGCTGAGAAAAACGGCAGTGATCATCTCCATTTTATCGTACAGGATGATTTCTGGTTCGTTATTCTTAAAAACCAGAAGCGGGATCGTTCGCTTGGCCTACTGGGTATTCAGGCGCGAGCCGAAGCATATGATCTGACGCCGGAAGAGGAAGACACAACCGCCCTGCTACTCAATCACGCCGAACAGGCACTAGAGGATCGGCGATTACAGCAGCAAATTTTTACTGCGCTACGCAGTATCATTCCGGACATCAAACGCGTACAGCGCTTGAGCAGCGCTATTAGTTATGAGGGCGCACCGAATCTGGCTCTACTAACCGAAAACAGCCCCGTGAATACGCCGGATTTTAGCAAGATGGTCAAAGATGCTCTCAGCCACTACTGGGGCGGCCCTAAGCTGACCAAAAGCCCGCTGCTGAACCTGCGTGTTGTTCAGGAAGCAATGTCGGACAACGACGGTAACCAATCTAAAGCGCTAAGAGCCGTGTTAGAGCAAGCCATCGAAAAGCAGCGACCGGAAGGCGAACGCCAACTTACAGCGGCAGAGTGGCTGATCTACAACATTCTGGAATTAAAATTCATTCAGGGCATGCGTGTGCGCGATATCGCTAACCGGCTGGCCATGAGCGAAGCCGATCTGTATCGCAAACAGCGTCTGGCGATTGAGGAAGTGGCCCGTACGCTCAGTGAGATGGAAACCCAAAATGGGCACGATACAGCGGATGATAATGGTTCACACATGGAATCTTTAGAAACAAAGGAGGTGGACTATCGACGCGAAAACCCCAAAGACTGACGCAACCGAACACGCGCCCGTCTCTCCATCAGGCCGAAATACGGCTCAGTTGCTGTGGCGCTGGATTTTTTGGGCAACCATCGTCATCATCGCCATAAGCCCCTTAATCTACTGGTCGACCGGCATCGGCCAGAACGCCAACGAACTCAGTACAGCAATAACCCGCCTACCGGACGGCACACTTATCAGCAGCCCGAAAGCGCAAGCCTATCATCAATTATCGCTGCCGATGCGATTGGAACGCATCCTGATTTATCCCGTCGTGCTGCTGGCATTTTACTTCAGCGGTATGGCTGTGGCTTTACGACAGCGCATCGACATGTGGCTAGCAAGGCGCTCTCCGGCATTGCTGCGACGGCTATCCCAACGTCTGCCTCCACGCCTCACGCTAACCGATCTGCTGACGATAGGCGTTTTTGTCTGCCTGTTCAACCTGGCACTCTTTAGTATCTACCTGCCCTTCAATTTCTATCGAGGCTTTATTGTCGCTCACCAATTTGGTCTCTCTACCCAAACGCTCGTCGGCTGGTTTAGCGATTGGGGCAAATCCGTGGTCATCGAACTGCTGATTGCTGTTGCGACCTGGACTACTTTTTACGGCTTGATGAAGCTGCTGCCGCGCCGCTGGCCGCTGCCGGTAGGGGGCTTGATGGTACTCTTTCTCTTTATTTTTGCGCTGCTAACGCCTATTATCATCACGCCCTTATTTTACGAGGTCAGCCCGCTAACCGACAACGATTTACGCACCCGTATTCTCAACCTGAGCCAGCGGGCCGGGGTAGTGGCCGATGAGGTCTACGTCATCGACGCCAGCAGCAAAACCACCCAAGTGAATGCTTATGTCACCGCTTTTGGCGATTCACAGCAGATTGTGCTATACGACACCCTCATCGATGGCTATAGCCCTGATGAGGTGGAGGTTGTGCTGGCCCACGAGTTGGGCCATTGGTATTATCACCACATTTTTCTCAGTTTGTTAGGGGTTGGTGCGGTGGGCTGGTTAGGACTGTTTGGGCTGCGATGGCTGCTCGACCGTATCTGGCCCTGGTTGGGGCTGCGCAGCCCTACCGATATCGCCGGGCTGCCGGTTGTACTGGCGCTGGTGTTTCTCGCCAATACCTTCGCGCTGCCTATCGAAAACGGCATCTCACGGTTTGGGGAGCATCAGGCCGATGTCTTTGCTTTAACCATCAGCCAAAAATCGGATGCCTCCGTCAGCCTGTTCGAGCAGCTTGCCGAGCAGAACTTATCGATTATTGAGCCGCCGGCCTGGGAGAAATTTATTTTCTACACGCATCCCTCCGTTGCCGAGCGAATACGCTTTGCCGAGACGTTTGATAACGATTAACGCCCCCAGTAAAAAAAAGCCACGAACATTGTGTTCAGTGGCTTATAAAACATTCTATCATAACTATCATTAAGGAAACTTTCGATAAATTTCCCGTCGGTGCAAGACTCGCCGAAATTCTACAATCCTATTGGACACATCAATCCTCAAACCAACTCTATAGTTACCAAAGCGGATTTTATAATATTCTCGGTAGCCTGTTAGTTTCTGTACTTTTCCTTCTAAAAACGGATCTTCTTTAATGGCGCTACCAAAAGCGACTACTTCTATCTTATCTCGAATTTCTTTTGGAAGCTTAGCCAGTTCTTTATAGAAGGTTTTTGCGTGTCGAACGCGCCATGCCATTTTTAAGACTCAGACAGATAACTCTGATAGATCTGTGCTCCCGCCTCGGCCTCAAAAAACTCATCCGTATCTATTTCATCTAGCTGTTGACCTAGCGCGTGATCTTCAAGGAGTTCTAATAGTATTTCAGGAGAAGTATCTAACAATTTCGCCAGTGTAAAAATAGAGACGCGCCAATCACCATTTAATTTTATCAAGCCTTCAATCTTCTCTCGCGCGGCGAACTCTAAAAAACTCTCAGGGCTGGTGCCCAATAATTCAGCTGAAGACTGTATATCTATTGTTAGTTGCATGATTGTGCCTCCTCCTAAAAATTTTAGCCTGTTAGTGAGAAACGTCAACTTTATAAAAGTAACAAAAAGGCCATCAATGAAGCTATTGATGGCCTTTTTTATATTTGAGTAAATTCGCTATCAGCTTACGCTCGCAAACAGGTAAAAATCATCCTTAGATTTAAAGAGCTGAATGCTGACCGCTGATAGCTAACCGCTTCCCACTACCAACCTTGCAGAGCCATCATAAAAGGCTCTTCTATGGTATTGATAATCCAGCGCAGGAAACGCGCCGCGTCGGCTCCGTCGATTAAACGATGATCGTAGGAGAGCGACAGAGGCAGCATCATATGGGGTTCGAATTCGCCGGTTTCTTTGTTGTAGATGGGTTCGCGGCTGCCGCGCGAGATCCCCAAAATGGCGACTTCAGGATGGTTGACGATGGGGGTAAAGCTGGTGCCGCCGATACCGCCTAAGTTGGTGATGGTAAAGGTGCCGCCCTGCATTTCCTCCATACTCAATTTACCGTCGCGGGCTTTGACCGACATATCGCCTAAAGCCACGGCCAATTCTTGAATGTTCATCTGGTCGACATTGCGAATGACCGGCACGAGCAGGCCCCGATCGGTATCAACAGCAACCCCAATATTGTAATATTTTTTGTAGATGAGCTGCTGATTGGCTAAATCGACGCTGGCGTTGAACTGCGGGAAGTTCTTTAAGGCGGCGGCCACAACTTTTAGCAAGATCGCCGTTACCGTCAGCTTGCCGCCGGCTTCTTCGACCTTGGCCGCGAAGCGCTTGCGAAGCTGCTCGAGTTCGTCGATGTTGGCTTTGTCGTGGTTGGTGACGTGGGGGATAACCGACCAGGCCAAATCCATTTGCTTGGCCGTTGCCTTGCGGATACCCTTCATCGGTTGAACATCAACCTCACCCCACTGGCTGAAATCGGGCAGCGATATGGTGCGAGCTTGAGAGGCTGCTGCCGGGGCTGCCGCTGCGGCGGGGGCTGCTGCTTTACCACCGGAGGTCAACATTTTCTTGGCATGCAGTTTAACATCGTCGATGGAAAGGCGTCCGTCCGGACCGGTGCCTTCTACCTCGGTAACATCAACCCCTAATTCACGAGCGATACGGCGCACGTTAGGCGCAGCCGGCACGCTGGTTGGATCACCACTGACGGCTACGCGTGAAGCTGGCGTTGCTTCAGATGACGAGTCCGACGGGGCTGGAGCCTTGGTTTCAGCTTTGGGTTCGGATTTAGCCGGTTCTTTTTTGGCCGGTTGAGCTACCGGTTTCGCTTTTTTGGATTTAACTTCGGTGCCTTCAACCGTGAGCACCAGTTGGCCAACCCTGAGGGTATCACCTACACGAGCGTGCACATCTTTGATGGTACCGGCCACCGAGGAAGGTACTTCCAGCGTGGCTTTATCGGTTTCCAGCTCTAAAACCGGGTCATCTTTCTTGATGGTATCGCCGGCTGAGACCAAGACGCTAACCACATCACCGGCCTCGATGTTTTCACCGAGGTCAGGCAATATAAATTCTTGGATGGTTGGTTCGGCGCTCTCTTCTTCCGCTGCTTCTTCTTCCGGTTCGGGTTCCGGCTCTGGCTCGGCGGGTTTGGGCGCTTCTGCTTGGGGCTTTGGTTTGGCCGCCGGAGCCGCGCTGCTGCTCTTGACGATCAAAATAACCTGTCCGACTTTAACCGTGTCACCACTGCTTACTTCCACACTTTCAATGGTACCGGCCACCGAGGAAGGTACTTCCAGCGTGGCTTTATCGGTTTCCAACTCTAAAACCGGATCATCTTTCTTGATGGTGTCTCCGGCTGAGACCAAGACATTCACGACATCACCGGACTCGATATTTTCACCGAGATCGGGCAATATGAATTCTACCGTACTTTGCTCGCCTGAGGCTTCGGCCTCCGGTTCGGGTTCCGGCTCAGGCGCAGCTTTGGCTTCAGGCTCCGGTTCAGGTTCAGGTTCGGCCTCTTGGGCAGCAGGCGCTTCTTCGGTAGAGCCGCCACCGCCGCCGTTGGTCGTTAAAATCACCTGACCGACCGAAACCGTATCGCCTTCTTTCACCATAATTTCTTCAATAGTGCCACTGACAGACGAGGGCACTTCCAGGGTTGCTTTGTCAGTTTCCAGTTCTAAAACCGGATCATCTTTGTTAATCGTATCCCCAACGGATACTAACACCGTGACGACATCGCCACTATCAATATTCTCACCCAGTTCGGGCAGTTTAAATTCTGTTGTCATTTCTGGCTTCTCCGCAGATTTTTTTAAGGCAAAACACCAATGGCCTCGATCCATCGCCGGCTGTCGACATCGAACAGAGCGAATGGATCGAGCTTTCTCCAGGTATTGCTTTAGGAGGTCATCGGATTGAGTTTTTCGGGATTAATTTCCAAATCTTCCATCGCGGCGTTGAGATCATCACGCTTAAACTTACCTTCTTTGGCCAAGGAATTAAGCGTTGCCAGGGTCACGTAGCGATGATCAACCTCAAAGAAATCGCGCAAGGCACGGCGACTCTCGCTGCGGCCAAAGCCGTCGGTGCCGAGCGACATGATGGGCTTGGGCGACCAGCGGGCAATCGAGTCGGGCAGAACTTTCATATAGTCGGAAGAGGCGACAAACACCCCTTCTTGATCTTTGAGACATTGCGAAATGTACGACTCTTGTGGCTCCTCAGTGGGGTGGAGCAAATTCCAACGCTCAACGTTCAGGGCATCGGCCCGCAACTGCTTGTAGCTGGTAACACTCCACACATCCGCGGCGACGTTGTAATCTTCTTCCAGCACTTGCTGGGCTTTCAGAACTTCGTTTAAGATAGAGCCGCTGCCGAAAAGCTGGGCGCGCATTTTCGGTTTCTTTATTTGAGAGGTTTTGTATTTATACATCCCTTTTAAGATACCCTCTTTGATGGCCTCGCGATCCTCGCCCATTTTCGGCTGCGCGTAATTTTCGTTTTCGACGGTTAAATAGTAGAAGATACTTTCTTGCTCCTCATACATCCGACGAATACCATCGCGTACGATAACCGCGATTTCGTAGGCAAAGGCCGGGTCGTAGGCCATCAGGGTCGGGACGGTTGAGGCCAAAACGTGGCTGTGACCGTCTTGGTGCTGCAGACCTTCACCGGCTAGCGTGGTACGACCGGCGGTGGCACCCACCATGAAGCCCCGCGTGCGTAGATCGGCGGCAGCCCAGACCAGGTCGCCAACGCGTTGGAGACCGAACATCGAGTAATAAATGAAGAACGGGATTGTGTTGATGCCGTGCGTGGAATACGCCGTTCCTGCCGCAATAAGTGAAGACATCGCCCCGGCCTCGGTAATACCTTCTTCAAGGATTTGACCGTCGGTAGCCTCTTTGTAGTAAAGCAAACTGTCGGAGTCGACCGGTTCGTATAGCTGGCCGGTATGGGCGTAGATACCACACTGTCGGAACAATGCTTCCATACCAAAGGTACGGGCTTCATCCGGCACAATCGGCACAATCAGGTCACCTATTTCTTTGTCACGGAGCAGCTTTGTTAGCATTCGGACAAAGGCCATAGTGGTTGAAACCTCGCGTTCGCCGGTGCCGTCGTAGAACTCCTCAAATAACTTTTCATCGGGCGTTTTGAGCACAGCCGGGCTTTTCATGTTGCGGCTGGGCACATAACCACCCAGTGCCTGACGCCGCTCGTGCAGGTATTGCATCATGCGGCTGTCTTCGGGGGGACGATAGAAGGGGGCTTTCGCCAGATCATCGTCGGAGATCGGAATACCGAAACGGGTTCGGAATTCTCGGACTTCTTCTTCGTTCAGTTTTTTCTGCTGGTGGGTGATGTTTTTCCCTTCACCGGCTTCGCCCAAACCATACCCCTTAATCGTTCGGGCCAGAATGACTGTCGGAGAACCGGTGTTTTCAACGGCTGCTTTATAAGCCGCATAAACCTTCTCGGGATCGTGACCACCCAGGCGCAAGCGGCCTATTTTTTCATCCGATAAATGCTCGACCATCTCCATGAGGCGCGGATCAACGCCGAAGAGATGCTCACGGATGTATGCACCACCGGCCACGCTAAACTTTTGCGACTCACCATCCACAATTTCACCAAAACGCTTGACCAGTAAACCTTCGTGATCCTGAGCGAGAATGGGATCCCAATCGCCGCCCCAAATCACTTTTATAACATTCCAGCCGGCACCCCGGAAGATGGTTTCCAGGTCTTGAATAACCCGACCGTTACCGCGCACCGGGCCGTCGAGACGCTGAAGGTTACAATTGATAACAAAGATAAGGTTGTCGAGCTTTTCGCGGGCGGCCAGTGAAATAGCGCCCAGCGTTTCTGGCTCGTCGGTTTCGCCATCGCCCAGGAAGGCCCATACTTTGTGTCCTTTATGTTTCTTCAGGCCACGGTCTTCCAGGTAGCGGTTAAAGCGGGCGTGGTAAATGGCCATAAGCGGGCCGAGACCCATCGACACCGTGGGATATTCCCAAAATTCGGGCATCAGCCAGGGGTGGGGGTATGAGGACAAACCGCCGCCGGGAGCCAATTCGCGGCGGAAGTTTTCGAGCTGCTTCTCGCTGAGCCGGCCTTCCAGATATGCGCGAGCATAAATACCAGGCGAGGCGTGCCCCTGGAAGTAAATCTGGTCGCCATCACCCTCTTCATCCTTGGCCCGGAAGAAGTGGTTGAAACCGACTTCATACAGGGTGGCTGCCGAAGCGTAGGTAGAAATATGGCCGCCAATGGAACCTTCGGCCCGGTTGGCCCGAACCACCATCGCCATAGCATTCCAGCGGATCAAACTTTTAATGCGGCGCTCAATATCACGCTTGCCGGGGTAGGGCTGCTGTTCTTCCACAGGAATAGTATTGATATAGGGTGTATTGGCCGTAAACGGCTTGCGCACACCGGCTTCATAGGCATAGGCGTCCAGTTCTTGCAAAAGACGCTCAGCACGGTCGAGACCACTTTTATTGACCACATAATCAAGTGACTCAAACCACTCACTGTTTTCAATCGCTTCTACTTCAGAACTATTACCGTTTTGAGTTGAAATATCATCCATAACTACTGCTCCTTTGCTGTTTGCATTATAGCGTTATTGTAAAAAAGCTAAAGGCTTTACAATTTTTGAGTTGCCTGAACAGGGGTGTACGCATCAATATTTATACTTGCTTGCAGATATAGTGTGCAGATGGTTGTTAACTTGGATCAAGAACCGGCGTGAGACAATCGATACCGGCTCAGGAAGTTACTACGGCCTATTATTAATCAAGAAGCCGACTCGCGCTCCGGGGAAAGCTCCCAAAGCTTGTCATCATCCTTGATATAGTCGATAAACAAAACCCCATTTAAATGGTCAATCTCATGCGAGAAGATACGGGCCAGATAGCCGTCAACCTTCAACTTTATTTTACGCCCGTCGATATTCTGGGCCTTAACCTCTACCCAATCAGGCCGCTCTACCAATCCCTGCCAATTGGGAATTGATAGACAACCTTCCTGTCCTTCAACAAGCGTATCAGATGACTTTATAATTTCGGGGTTGATTAAAATATACGTTCGTCCGCTTTGGGGATGCGGCTCCCCTTCGTCAGTATCGGACGCGGGAATTTCGGCGACAAAAATACGCTGCATAACGCCAATTTGAGGGCCGGCCAACCCGACACCCTCGTAGGCACGCATTGTTTCTACCATGTCTTGCGCCAGCTTTTTAAGGGCAGGCGTAAACTGTTTTACCTTTTTTGCTTTTTGGCGTAAACGTTCGTCGTTTATGTATATAACTTGTCGTATGGGCATGTTGTAAGTATCCGCAAAAGTACCTAATAATATAATAGTCATCAATCAGATGCTGTCAAGAACTTAACATGGTTGACAGAATCTTAGATTGGTCCAGTTTCTTTACCAAGGTTATATTACTCCCTATTGTCTGCTACGTAAGTCGCTTTTTCGACCAGGAGAAAAACTGGATCAATCTAGTTGACAGAATCGAAGATCAGTACCGGCCTTGTTTGACCAAAAACCGACAAACGCCTAAACTATAGACTAGACTAAAAATACCGAATTGGTTCAATTCATTTAGGAGTTTCGTGCGTGACAGACCCTCTACGTATCATCCCTCTCAGCGGGGTAAGTGAAGTCGGCAAGAATATGACCATTATCGAATATGGCGATGATGCTATCGCCGTCGATTGCGGCCTCATGTTTCCCGAAAACGATATGCTCGGCATCGACTTTGTTATCCCCGATGTTACTTATCTGCTTGATAACCCCGGCCTGCTCAAGGCCATTTTTGTAACGCACGGTCACGAAGACCATATCGGCGCGCTTCCTTATATCTTACCCGAGGTTCCTGTGCCGATATATGCCACGCGACTAACTCAGGGGCTTATTGAGGTTAAACTCAAGGAAGCCAAACTCTTAGATAAAATTGAGCTGAATACGATTACCACCGACAGCGTTATTGAGCTTGGCCCGTTCACCATCGAACCGTTCCATGTGTGTCACTCTATTCCCGACGCCGTGGGCTACGCTATTTACACCCCGGCCGGGCTGGTTATCCATACCGGCGAATACAAGTTTGATGAAACCCCGGCCGACGGCAAAGCCCCCGACTTCGACCGGTTACGCTCTTACGGTGATGACGGCGTGCTGGTACTGCTGTCTGACAGCACCAATTCCGAGCGCCCCGGACGGACGCCATCCGAGCAAATTGTCAGTCAGGCTTTTGAGAAGATTTTCAGCGAGGTCAGCGGGCGGATTATCGTGTCGACCTTTGCTTCCAATATCTCCCGCGTGCAGCAGGTTATCAACACGGCTATGAAACACGATCGGCGGCTAGCCATTGTTGGCCGCAGCATGGTCGATAACGTCAAGATGGCCTTAAAACTGGGCTATCTGACTGCGCCCGAAGATATGATTATTCATGTTGATGATTTAGAAGATTACCCCGACTCAAAAGTTGCGATTGTCTGCACCGGCACTCAGGGCGAACCCACCAGCGCTCTGGTACGCATGGCCAACCGCGAACATTACCAGGTTCGGCTTCGAGAAGGCGATACCGTTATTCTTTCGGCCACGGCTATTCCCGGTAACGAAGAGCTGGTTCACCGCACGTTGAACAACCTTTTCCGCCTGGGTGTTGATGTAATTTACCAGCAGCTTATGCCCGTTCACGTATCGGGCCACGCCTCACAAGAAGAGCAAAAGCTCATGCTGGAGCTGGTCCGTCCCCAATATTTCATCCCCATTCAGGGTGAGTATCGCATGCTGGTGCTGCACGCCCGCATCGGTGAGAGCGCCGGTATCCCCAAAGAAAATATCTTTGTGGTTGAAAACGGCCAAGCGATTGAGTTTGACGACACCGGTGCTTTTCGCGCCGAGCGCGTGCCCAACGGCCAAATTATGGTCGATGGCCTGGGCATTGGCGATGTGGGCAATGTAGTGTTGCGTGATCGCCATCTGCTGTCTCGAGACGGCTTCGTGGTAGTGGTCCTTGCCGTCGATGGCAAAGACGGCACGCTGGTTTACGGCCCCGACTTTATCTCGCGCGGTTTTGTCTATATCCGCGAGTCGGAAGAACTGATCGAAGAGGTCAAAGATCGTATTGTCGACCTGCTGGAAAGCGGCAAAACCCACCGCGACACAGCCGCTACCGATGTTCGCGACACGGTCAGCCAACTGCTTTACCAACGCACACGTCGCACCCCCATGATCTTCCCGGTGGTTTTAGAAGTTTAGCGCCTTGTGTAAGACAAACTTCTGGGATTTTAGAAATTAGTTGGGGAATCACAAAGCTAGCTTTGTGACTCCGGTACGTACCCGATTAATTTGTTGATTTACAAAAGTTTGCCCCACGAGAAATCAGCTTCAGTCGCCTATCGACTGGCAACCACAACATCGCGATCTTGCTTCACCTTACGATCGCGATTTTTGAGCCACAGTACGCCACCCGGCAAACTGCCTATATAGGTGATGGCTTGTTTAACCAGCGAGAGAGCAAAAGCCAGCGTCTCAGGCACCCCCACCAACCCGTAAAAATAGACATAGAGCGCCGACATCGCGCCGAGACCGCCAATGCTAATCGGTGCGATGAGCGTTACGGCAATAATCGGATTGAAGAGAAAGATGTAAATAGGCGAGATCGAACCGTGCAAACCGGCTACAATCGCTACATCGACAATGCCCGTCAGTAATACCGTGCCCACCCCTACACAAAACGCCCAAAAAAGTGCGCCGTATTGATAACGATAGGCTTCAAAGGCATCGGAGATACGTTGATACAGGGGTTGCAAAGGTGACAAAAAACTCATCTCGAAAATTTTGCCGACCAACTTCCGCAGGCGATGGCTCAGTAGAACAGCAAAACCACCCACAATCACCACCATCCCGACCACCGAAATAATTTCAACCTGGATCAGGTTCTCGATGATGGCGTTGTCGCCGGCCACGCTCTGCTGGGGGATAACGTTGACCGCAATAAGGGCAGCCACCACAGCCGTAAACATAAAAGCAGCCAGCCCGATAATCCGATCAACGATGACTGAAACGGCTGCCTCGGCACTACGCTCGGTGTAACGAGCCAGGCCGAAGCCGCGCATAACATCACCACCAACGTTAGCCGGCAAAAAGTTGTTAAAAAAGAAGCCGACAAAGGTGTAGTTGGTAACGGCCCTGAGCGGCACAGGAATGCCTTGCGCTCGCAACAGGATATACCATTTCACCGCATTGGTGATGACGGCTATCACATACAAGACAAGCGCTAAAAGCAAATATGCATAATTGGCGGTAGTAAGGGTTTCAAATAAAACGGCCCGATCTTGGGGGTCGGATAAAAAGCGGTAAAAAAGATAGGCCATCAACCCTAAGCTAATGGCCGCTTTTACCGCCGTAATGAGCTTTTCTTTCAAAATCTAAATCCTCTCAAACAAAACTTCACCGACTTATTATGCGGCAAAAGCCATGAAGCCGCAAAAAAGCGCAGAATATTCTATCTCTGCGCTTCTTTAATCTCTATAAAGTTGATAGCCCTAGCCTCAGATGTTACTCCCGTTTTGAAGGGAGATGCGGCGAGGTAATATTGATGCCTTGAGTTTTAATCGGCCGCTTGACCTCTTTTGTGGTCCACGCAATATCCCAAACAACGTGAGTTTTCTTATGCACCTTATAATCCCACCAGCCCAATATCCGCGAGAAGCCTTCCACACCGGCCAAAACACCGAGTATCCACACCAGTTGCACGGCTCCCCAAATCTCTTCCAGAGCCAGCTTCACCAACCTGGGCGAGCCCATGCTGGAAACCTCATAGCCATATTTGGCCTTGAGATGCAGGTGACCGGCGTGGTTTCGACGCCGCTGCTTCACAAAATCACCAAGCGTTTCCGGCCCCATATTGAAAACCACGGCATCGGGGGCATAGCGAACTTGCAAGCCTCGTTTAATCACCAGCGCCTCGACAAAGGCCTCGTCCATCGCCACATCCGGCGGGATTTCATCGAACAGTTTGCGGAAAGCAATCAGCTCGCCCAAGCGAGGAATTTCCAGGCACAGTTGATGCTCCATTTTCAGGCGCAAGTGTGACAGCAGGCCGATAATGTGCTCGGGCGTATTAACCGGAACTTTGTGGGCCCCGGTCATGCCTACTGCCGGGTCGATAAACATCCGAACCATATTTTCAATAGCGTCTTCGTGGGGAATAGTGTCGCCGCTTTCAAGCACGCAGATAGATTCCTTGGCATGTCCCAAAAACACATTGATGGCGCTGGTTTTGCCTTCGCGCTTTTCCTGAATAAAAAGCTGAAGGCGCGGTTCGTGCGGCATGTAAGACTCGATAATCTCCACCGTGCGATCGGTACAACCGGAGGCCACAATAATAATCTCGGTAATTTCAACCTGATGCAGGCGCTGCCCCATAACGGCTTCGATAATTTCGCTAATATTGGCTTCTTCATTGTGGGCTGTAATACCCACGCTACATTTGATTGTTGGCGTTAAAGATTCAATCAAATTACTTGTTCTCCAAATCGGATGATTTTTGATCGGCTTGGTTGGTAATACGCGAAGCATACCACAATGAAAAAAATGTCAATATACTTCCGGCTGCCATACCAAGCGCAATGTAAAAATATTGGGGCCACAGCCCTGGAATACGCCCCAACCCCATCAGCACGGCCGGGATAATGGTTAAGATACCAACCGTAAACGCTAACAGGATACTCCGCGTGGCCGATAGATTAGGCATAACCAACGCTGTAGCCGCAAAGACGCCCACTCCAAAGGTAATTAAGCCAAGCTGGGTCATAAAAAGTCTAAGCGTAAAAATAGCATTTACGGTATCGAGTACAGATACGATAAGCAGCAGGGTAGCGTAGAACAGTCCAAACGCGATCCATGAAGACCTGCTATCTTTTGTCTTCATTTATTGACCTAATTTATTAAAGATAAGTTGCAATAAAAGTTAAAAATGCGCTAACTATTCTACCATGACCACGACGTGTCAGCCAAGAACGCCTTCAGGTATATAATTCACCTCAGGATGTTGACGGCAACGGTGGCACTTTGGGGCCGCGCGATAGAAAGGTTTTAACCCGTTTGGCGAACTTACCGCGTGGAATCAAAACGCGATGCTGACACGTTAAACAGACAATGCCGATATCGGTTCCCAAACGAACCACGCGCCAGTCGGTACCGCCGCACGCATGGGGTTTACGCATACGCACCCTATCCTCAAGACGAATATCCGTGGGATCGATCATCGCGACCTCAATTCAAGGTTGGCTTCAAGCCCAATCGACCGCGCAATTTGTTCACGACTGAAAAAAGGTGAACCCAACCCGGACTCAAATGGCCGTGAACCGTTGATTGAGGCAAATTCTCGCGAAATTCTTGCGCCGTCGTAAAAGCCGGAATTTCCAAATAGGCCGCCCCAATTTCCATGCCGGTATGGGCATCGCTGCCGGCGGTAATAGGTAGATTGTGTGCCAAAGCAAACGCTTTAGCCTTTTCATTATCAACACTATGGATCGACCGGGCATTGAAGCCCTCAATCGCATCCAGTCGAGGCAAAACAGCCTCCAACAGTTCCTCTGTCCAAGCCTGGTTGCGATGTCGATCGAAGGGATGCGACACGCTAATAACCGCTCCCTGTGCCTCTAATCTATCAATCGTTTCTTGATGAGAAAGGCGAGGGGGCACCCACTCTTTAACAAAAAAGGCTAAAATTTCGCCGTGCTCCGTCAAAATCTCTTCCCCCACAATCACAAAATCAGAATCGATAGCCTGTGCCGCCAGCGCCCCGTCGATACTGTTGTGATCGGTGATACAGATGCGATCCAGCCCCCGCTGTTTGGCAATTTTGATGACATCCGCCGGATGCAGTGCGCCATCTTTAGAAACGCATGTGTGCATATGTAAATCAATTTTTATGGTAGATGCAGACATAGTTTTTTCAAAGGGTAGCGGTTTTTCTTAAGCGGTAATTGGTAACTGGTAATTAGAGATTGAACACTGAATTACCAGTTACCAATTACCCTATATGCAATGCAATTATCGAAAGGGGACTTTTTCATTCCTGTCTCAAGTCACCCCCTACATTCAGTTTCCTCGCCAGCAGTTGAGCCGTTATTCCACCTTGGCAACTGCCCGGTCGGCGACGATGCCCTTCATCATAGCGCACGATGTCGAATTCGGAAAATGCGTTTAATAATTCACGGGGTTCCAACCAAAAAGGGTTTCGCTGACTAGACTGCTTATGATCGCCTACAACCTCCACACGCGTTTCGTACAGCAATTGGCCTCCGGGCTTTAACCGATCCTTGATTAACGGGAAAAGCGGCCGATAGAGAAAAAAAGAAACCAGGATAACATCATATTCGCGCTCCGGCAGCCACGGCAGCTCGAGGTCAGTTACCATAAACTGTATTGAGCCAGGATAACCTCCAATCTGCTCGGCTCGCCGGCGAGCCAATTGCAGCCCTTGCCATGAAATATCGACCGCATCAACCTGCAATCCCCGCTGAGCCAGAACCACTGCATGCCGACCTGCTCCGGCGGCAACATCTAAAGCCAACCCGGACGTTGGCAATTCGGGCAAACAGCTTATCAAAAATGGTGTGGGTTCCTTAACGTCATTAAGCGTGCGGTCGGCATAACGGCCATCCCATTTAGTTCGAACCGAGTGAGAGGCGTTGTTCATTTTGTATCAAAGCTTACCCCCATTAAAATATCTATTGAAGGGAACCAGGGCATTGGATTCGTAAGATAGGATTGAGCGTGAACAGACAAAACCAATCACACATTGCACAAATTAACACGAATAAATAGAAAAATTTGTGAAAATTCGTGGTTAAAACGCTTTTCCCGTGGTATGGACCCAATACCGGAACCAGAAAGGAAACAACAATGACTGACATTGAATATTTCAACGATCCCATCGCCATAACCGCCACCATCGGCCCAACCGGCGAGGTCCGCCCTCGTCACTTCGACTGGCGAGAACAGCAATATGCGGTTGTCAGCGTGGGACGACAGTGGGAAGCCGAAGATGGCCGGCACATATTGGTCGAAATCCCCAATGGAGACCGTTTTGAACTTCATTTGGCCCGCGAAGATCTGCGCTGGCGCTTAATCAAAGGCTGGCGACGCCTGGCGATGGTCTAGCCGCAGCGGGTTTAAACCGGTGGTGCTGTAAATAGCAGCAGGATCAACATGCCAAAGCCACCCAACGCGGTCACCGATAACGTTCCAAAAATGATAACGGCTAAAATATTAATCTCGTCGTTATCATCGTCATCGTCATAATCCGGCTCCATTCGTGTTGGGCCGGCGAAACCGTAGCCCATACCCGCATGGAGCGCCATCGCGGATGCGTCGGTGGCCGGAATAGGGTGCGTGCCGACCAGTCGGGCACGGGCTTCGCTCTCGCTCATGGTCGGCATCATCGTGGTGATATTCGAATGAAAGCCAACGTTATGGGGTGATTGAGGATAGGGATAAGGCACCATCCCCATTGTGCTATTAGAATGAATAGCCGGCACCGGCTCCGAGGGCGGACGCCCCGCATCGCCATAGGGCGACATCGGCATCCCCATCGTCATTTGAGAATGGGGCGGCATAGGATATTGCTGCTGTTGTTGATACGGCATGCCCATCGTTACTTGAGAATGGCCGGGATACTGAGGTGGCACCGGGCCGGAAGTGGGCGGCATATTTTGATGCGGTCTGGGCGTAACCGGCACCGGCTGCGACGGGCGCGTATCTTTATTCGGCATATACGGCCCAAAAGCCGAGTCGTCCGGCTGCGGCTGAAACTGCTGCGATTTCTGTCTTTGCCCATTGCTGTTCGCCGGTTTACTGGGACTAACTTGAGGATGTTTACCCTTTAAAGGCTTCTTCTTACCGGCCTCTTTAATCGACTCAAGGGACGATTTGGACTTTTTAGCCGACTCGGCCTCAGCTGCTTTCGGTGAAGATTGGTCCTTAGAGCCACTATTCATCGATTTCACCCAATCCGGCTCGACCAACTTCTGCGTTTCAGTATAGCGGGAGGGTGAAAAGCCTTTGCTATTGGCTTTTGCCTCAGCAGTCTCAGTCGGCTCGTTTTTGGCGGCAGCAGCGCCGTCCGGCGAATGCTTCACCCCTTCGTTCGCCTTCGCCTCAGGCTTATCGATCGGCACGGCTTCAACATCGATGCTCAAAATAGACGGCGAGGCTTTCACCAGGCTTTTTTGGGCCTGAACCGGTGTAAAAGGGAGATCCTTGGTAATATTTTCAGGCGTTACCAGGAAAGGTCGCCGTTGGGCCGGGACTGGTGACGGCGGGGCTGCGGGTTGAGGTTGAGGTTGGGGTCGAGATTGGGGCGGCGGCAGCTGCGGCGGATTTTGCCGCGAGGCTAGCCTCGGTTTTGCAACTCGAATAGGCTGCGAATCGCGCGGAATTTTAACCGGACGTGAGTCGGAAACCACAATGCCCAACCGATCCAGCCCTTTGCGAGCCAGCGCATTATCCGGGTCAATCGCCAGCACGTGATAGAGGCAGCGAGCGCGCTGTTCTTCGCTTTCCACAACACTACTCATCCATAACCAGGCTTTATCATCGTTAGGATTTTGTTGAATGAGTACATTGAGCAGTTGGCGTCCTTCTTCTCGACGCCCGGCGCGAATTGCAGAGATGGCTAAGTCTAGTGATATGGCCATGGTTGCCCCCATTCTTCGTGGCTGCTAAACTCCAACTTGTCATAAGTACTTTTCATAATATAATTAGATTATACCATAAATCAAAATGTTGACAAGGACGTTACCGTTTCCTCGCCTACACCCCCTATATCTTGCGGATAGGATGTTTGATACCACAAGATATAGTTCTAAGCAGACAGTTACTCAGCCTGAAAGGGAAGTAATTAGTAATTAGTAATTAGTAATTTAACCCCAATCTCCAGTCTTCGGTCTCCAATTACCAGTTACCAATTACCAATTACCAACTTTGCCAAAATGGAGTCTCGCGTGAACAGCCAACCGTTGCCGCTCGATCAGATTATTCAGGGAAATTGCATCGAACTATTGGAGCGCCTGCCGGAGAAATCGGTCGATCTGATCTTTGCCGACCCGCCTTATAATCTCCAGCTTCAGCAGGAGTTGTGGCGACCCAATATGACCAAAGTCGATGCGGTGGACGACTGCTGGGATCAGTTTAAGGATTTTGCGGCGTACGACCACTTTACCCGCACCTGGCTGCAAGCCTGCCGCCGCGTGCTGAAAGACAACGGCACGCTGTGGGTCATCGGCAGCTACCACAACATTTTTCGCGTCGGCACCATCGTTATGGATTTAGGCTACTGGATTTTGAATGACGTAATTTGGGTCAAAACCAACCCGATGCCCAACTTCCGGGGCGTGCGCTTTACCAACGCCCAGGAAACCCTCATCTGGACCCAAAAGATCAAAGGCGCACCCTACACCTTCAACTATCGTGCCATGAAATCGCTTAACGGCGATCTGCAAATGCGCAGCGACTGGCAGATCCCCATCTGCAACGGCAAAGAGCGCATCAAAGTCAACGGCTCCAAAGTCCACACCACCCAAAAACCGGAAGCGCTGCTCTACCGGGTCATCCTCTCCAGCTCCAACCCCGGCGATGTCGTGCTCGACCCCTTTTTCGGCACCGGCACCACCGGCGCGGTTGCCAAAAAGCTACACCGCCGCTGGATCGGCATCGAACAAGACGAACGCTACGTCGAGGTTGCCCGCGAGCGGATCGACGCCATCGAGCCGCCCCCCTATGAGGAAGTCGTCTACACCTTCCCCCGCAAACGTCGCCAACCGCGCATTCCCTTCGGCACACTTTTGCAGCAGGGCCTGGTCGAGCCGGGCCAAAAGCTGTTCTTCGGCAAGAAATCCGACATCGCCGCCACGGTCTTAGCCAACGGCAAAATCAAACACAACGGCTTCACCGGCTCCATTCACCAGGTCGGCCAGGCCATCCAACAGGCCCCCTGCAACGGTTGGGAGCATTGGTACTATCTCGATGAGGCCACCGGCGAGTCAGTCGTTATTGATGAACTGCGCAAGGTAGTACGAGCGCAGCAGGGCGAGGATGCGGTTTGAACCGGACGAGATCGCTGAGGGCACTGAAATTCTCCTCGTCGATTGACCTCGCCGACGACGAGCAAGCCTGGTGCGTCGGCTGGTGAAGCACTGATACACTGAATTAACTGAAATCACTGAGGCCGATCAAATTCAGTGTGTTCATTCATAATCAGTGCCTCAGTGCTTCTAACGTACAACTCCCCTTTTAGTACCAACCTCTTGATACCGCTGAACCTTTTGTGATACAATGCATGCATAACCGTTCCAGCTTTGAGAGGAAGCCACTGAGGGGGAACTATGAGCCGTGAAGATCTGCAAAGCCAGTTAGCGCTTCACCAACGCCGTTTACAATTGCTTCAAGAACGACGTGCCACAAAGGGAATCAACACCGATCCCGCCGACGTGATCGAAATCCAAGATATTGAAACCACAATCACCTCACTGCAAACGCAGTTAGCTGCTTTGCCTACTCCATCTGAAACCACTCCGCACCCACTGACTAAACTCCAACAGCAACGCCTGGACGACTTAAAGCACAATATCGAGCAGGATCAACAACTGCTTAAAGCATACGAAGATGAGCTGCGGCTGGAGGACGATCCCCGCCGAAAGATGCGCTACCGACGCGAGATCGAGCGTCAAAAGGAAACTATTGCCGATTACGAGCAGCAGTTGGCCGCCATTATCCCCGCAGCCGCCACCCACCCCGAGGCCATCCCTGACCCGATACTGCAAGCCCTAAACGCATTGCAAAATCAAATCGCGACCCTGGAAGAACGGCTGGCGACCGGCCAGCAAAATTTGAGCGATCAACTGCGTCAGCACGAGGCTACCCTGCTGGCCCACATCGACACCCGCCACCACGAGACGCTCCGGGCTATCACCGCCCGGCTCAAAGATGACCAGCTTGAAACGGTCGACCTGCTGTACGACCTGGTCGACCGGCAGCAGTTGGCCCAAGGGGAGCTTAACGAGATTACCACCTTGGCCCAACAATCGCTGGTCAAACTCAAAGACCAGCCCAACGCCGCCGAGTGGCAGCAGCTTCTGGCCGCTGCCGAGGAAACCAAGGCCGTCGACCAAAAACTAAAGCTGATGCTGCCGATCATTCCCTTTGTCCTCGACTACGAACTCGAACTGCGGGCCGACACCCTGCCCGCGCTGCAAAAGGTGTGGCAGCGGCTGCGGGATAAGATTGGGCGCTAAGCCGAGAGTTTTTCGGGATTTCCAGCGTCATTCCCGCATGCTTTTAGCGGGAATCCAACCAGGCGGGTGCCCGATAAAGTCATTCGGGCACGACGATGATGGGCCTGTCATTCCCGCATTTCTTTAGCGGGAATCCAACCGAGTGGGTGCCCGATAAAACCATTCGAGCACGACGGCAATGTAACCGTCATTCCCGCACGTCTTTAGCGGGAATCCAACCAGGTCGGTGCTTGATAAAACGTTTGGATGCGACGGCAATGTGTCAGTCATTTCGGCTTTTAGCAGGCTTCCAACGCAGTGGGTGCCCGATAAAATCATTCGGGCACGACGGCGGCGCATTAGTCATTCCCGCATGCTTTTGGCGGGAATCTAACAGGGTTTGCCCGATAAAAACTCGGGCACGACGGCAATAGGCGTATACAATGGAAAAACAACCAACCGTTTACATCTTAGCCAGCAAGCGCAACGGAACACTCTATATAGGGGTTACCAGCAATTTAGTAAAACGTATCTGGGAACACAAAAATGACCTCCACGAAGGATTTACCAAGAAATACCAGGTTCATCGATTGGTCTATTTTGAGCAATACCCAACGATGGAAGCGGCTATTACACGCGAAAAGCGCATAAAAAAGTGGAATCGGCAGTGGAAGATTAATTTGATTGAGAAGAATAATCCGCAATGGCGAGATTTGTGGGATGATTTAGTGTAGGGCAATGCCTTCCGTCATTCCCGCATGCTTTTAGCGGGAATCCAACCAGGCGGGTGCCCGATAAAGTCATTCGGGCACGACGGCAATGTAACCGTCCTTCCCACACGTCCTTAGCGGGAATCCAACCGAGTGGGTGCCCGATAAAAACATTCGGGCACAACGGCAATGTAACCGTCATTCCCACACGTCCTTAGCGGGAATCCAACCGAGTGGGTGCCCGATAAAACCATGTGGGCACGACGGCAATGTAACCGTCATTCCCGCACGTCTTTAGCGGGAATCCAACCAGGTCGGTGTCTGAAAAACGTTCGGATACGACGGCAATGTGTCTGTCATTCGCATCCTTTTAGTAGGCATCCAACGCAGTGGGTGCCCGATAAAAACATTCGGGCACGACGGCAAATTAGTGCTCCACCCACCACCAGGCGAGAGGAACAAACGATGTCCAATCAAATCGAAGAGCTTGAAGGCAAAATAACCAAACAGCAAACGCTGCTCAACCTGTACGAGGACAACCTGCGCTTGGAAGACGACCCGCGCCGACGGCTCAAGCTGCAAGAAAACATCGACGAAATCAAAACCCTCATCCTGGGCTACCAAACCCAACTGGCCCGCACCCGCCAATCCCTCACCCCCTCTGACCACCAACCACCAACCCCCGGCCCCCAACCACCGACCACCTTCCTTGCCAACGCCCCCTACGGCCTGGAGACGGCCCTGGTGGGCCGCGAAGACGAGCGGCTGCTGCTGGACGACTGGTACAGCCACGACACGAACCGCCCCCTGCTGGCGGTGATTGGCCTGGGCGGCATGGGCAAGAGCGCCCTGACCTGGGACTGGCTGCAAAAACTAAAGGCCAACAACCAAACCCCGCCGCTGGTCGTCTGGTGGAGCTTTTATGAGACAGACGGCACGATGAACCACCTCATGGTCGCGCTGCTAAAATACTTTGGCGATAGCCCACGCCAATTTACCACACTGCGTGCAGCGGCAACGCGCGTCATCGACCACCTGCGCCGCACCCCGGCCCTGCTGATGCTAGATGGTGCCGAGCGACTGCTGCGAGCCTACAGCGGCCTGGCCGCGGCCTACCAAGGTGACGAGGACGACCCAACCCATCGCGACCGCGCCCGCCAATGCACCGACCCGGTCAGCGGCCAACTGCTAGAATGGTTAACCCAACCCGACACCCAAGCCCGCACCCTGCTAACCAGCCGCCTCTTTCCTTTAGAATTTGCCGGACGGGGCGGCACCGGCCTGCAAGGCGTGCGCCGCCACGATTTGACCGGCCTTTCCCCAACGGCGGCGCACCAACTGTTCCGCAGTTTACGCATCCGCTGCACTCGGGCCGAGGTTGAGGCCGTGGGCGAGCCGCTGGGCTACCACCCCCTCAGCCTGCGCCTGCTGGCCCGCACCATCGCCGTCGATCCGCACTACCGCAACGATATCAAAGCCGCCGTCAACTACGACCCCAGCCTTGACCTGCTGGGCCGGCGGCAGCACGTTCTCAGCCGGGCTTACGAGACCTTATCTCCATCGGCTCGGGATTTGCTGGGCCGCCTGGCCGCCTTCCGCAGCAGCGTGCCTTGGGAGATCATCATCAAGCTCTTTGGCAACCGGCGCACGGAGATTACGACGCTGGAGCGGCGCGGACTGGTACAACGCACCGAACTGCGCCTTAACGGCCAACCCACCGCCCACTACGATTTGCACCCCATTGTGCGCCGCTACGCCTACAGCCGCCTGACCGACCCGACCGCCACTCACACCCAGCTCGTCATCTACTTTGAGGCCGTACCCGAACCCGAGCGGGTGCGCAGCCTGGACGATTTGCGCCCGACCATCGAACTGTACCATCACCTGGTTCACGCCGGGCGGTATGATGAGGCTCACGAGCTTTTTCGTGACCGCCTGACCAACCCGCTTTATTTCCAATTGGGTGCCTACCGGCAGTGTATCGAGCTGCTGCGGGCCTTGTTCCCCGACGGCGAAGACCAACCGCCGCGTTTGAGCAAAGAGGATGATCAAGGCTGGACACTGGCCGCCTTGGCGAATAGCTACAGCCTGGCCGGACAGCCGGCGGCCGCGATTCCGCTGTTTGAGCAACAGATCGCTATCCGTGAAAAACAAGGGGACAAAAAAAATCTCGCGATTGGTCTGGGCAATTTAGCCAATAGTCACAGAGAGCTTGGCAACTTGCGGGCGGCGGCGGACAACCTGCGCCGGAGGATTGCCCTCTGCCGCGAGATTGAGGATCGCTTCAACGAGGCGATTGGGCATCATGAGTTGGGGCGGGTGCTGGCCTATGGCGGTGATTGGGCCGTGGCGAAAACGGAGTTGGAGACAGCTCTCGAACAGTTCACAGATGAGAAAGTTGTTCAGTCTCAAGGTCTAACCTGGGCCTATCGCGCCCTGGCCGCCCTGCTGCAAGGGCAAGCGGCTGAAGCCCTGGCTGCCGCGCAAGAGGCTTATAATATTGCCACAAATCGTCGTAATGAACGGGATCACATCCGGGCTGAATGGTTAATAGGCTGGGCCACCCTGGCCCAAGGCCAACTGGACACGGCCCAAACCCATCTCGACGAGGCCCTGCGCCGCTGCCGGGCTATCAACATGGTTGATCACGAACCGTCCATTCTGCTGGCGCGGGCCAGGCTGGCGGTGGCGCAGGCCAACCCGGCCCAGGCCCAAACCCTGGCCGCAGAAGCCCGCCTCATCGCGGAGCGGGCCGGGTATGTGCTGAATTTAGCCGATATTCACAATCTGCTGGCGCAGTTGGCGTTGGATGGGGGGGATCGGGCTGGGGCGCGGGAGCACGCGGAGAAGGCGAAGAGGTATGCTTGGTGTGATGGGCCGCCTTATTACTACAAGGTGGCGTATGAGGAGGCGGAGCGGCTGCTGGGGGAATTGGGAATGTAGAATGAAGAATGGAGAAAGGGAGAATGAAATCAATTTGAAATTGAAACTTTTTGGTCGAGATTTGATGGGGTGGCGTAGGGACGATGGCAATCGGCCCGAGCGGTGGTAAGGAAACGCCAGCTCCAATCCGATTGCCTCGCCCGTGCTCGGGGGCTATAGCAATCGGTTACTAACCACCGGGCCGTTCCCTCGGCGGAAGAGGCAACGGCATTGAGCGACCTGTTATGAAAGGATAATCCGTTGACGTTGCCATCGCCCCTGCCGTCTGCTCTCTTGAAAAATTCTAGTTTCATTATGATAGAAAGGGAGATTGGAGATTGGGGACGACAGCGGATTAGGGAAGGAGCGGATTGGGTCGGACATGACGATGATGTATCTGTCATTCCCGCATGTTTTTAGCGGGAATCCAACGCGGTGGGTGCCCGATAAATACTTTCGGGCACGACGATGATATGTCTGTCATTCCCGCATGCCTTTAGCGGGAATCCAACCAGGTGGGTGCCTGATAAAAACTCGGATACGACGGCAGTGTGTCTGCCATCTGCATACTTTTAGGCGGCATCCAACGCAGTGGGTGCCCGATAAAAACATTCGGGCACGACGGTAATATGTCTGTCATTCCCGCATGTCTTTAGCGGGAATCCAGCCAGGTGGGTACCCGATAAAAGCATTCGGGCACGACGGCGATGTGTTTGTCATTCCCCCCATGCCTTCGGAAATCCAGCCAGGTAGGTGCCCGATAAAGTCATTCGGGTACGACGGTAAGAGGTATACACAGTGGAAAAACAACCAACCGTTTACATCCTAGCCAGCAAGCGCAACGGAACACTCTATATAGGGGTTACCAGCAATTTAGTAAAACGCATCTGGGAACACAAAAACGACGTCCAGGGAGGATTCACGAAGAAGTATCAAGTTCATCGGTTGGTCTATTTTGAGCAGCATCCAACGATGGAAGCAGCTATTACCCGCGAAAAGCGCAGGAAAAAGTGGAATCGTCAGTGGAAGATTAATTTGATTGAGAAAAATAATCCGCAATGGCGTGATTTGTGGGATGATATAGTGTAGGGTATTGCTTCCGTCATTCTCGCATGTTTTTGCCGGGAATCCAACCAGGTGGGTGCCTGATAAAAACTCGTGTAGGACGGCAATGTGTCTGCCATCTGCATACTTTTAGCAGGCATCCAACGTAGTGGGTGCCCGATAAAT
>JAGRBZ010000787.1 GCA_020433805.1 Anaerolineae bacterium | reverse complement strand
TACCGATTCAATTTTTAATTGATGTTTTCAGTAAGATGTCTGAACCTTTGCGATCATTGGGTTCATAGGCTGAGTGCCTTGGCCATTTAACAGAATATGTGGATATAAACAAAATTGACCGGATTTCATGAATGGTTGGAGATTCCCTCCCGCATTTGGTCGGGTTCGTAACAAACGTTATGTATTCCAATTCAAATTGACCGGTACGCCTCCCTGGTGGGGGATTATGCCTTCGGCTCACTATCGCCTTACTTAAAGTCATAGTCAGTCGATTGATTGTAGCGAATTCTGTAACAGGATGGGCAGAAATGACTATATCATCCTGATTCTATCATGGGGCTAAGTATTTCAAGCTGGAGATCATGGACTTTTCCTGGGATCTAATTACGAACAGGTCAGAAGGCAACTCATTTTTATAATTACAAGTCAAGAGAATTAGATTTATCAATATCATAGATTAGAAATATGGGTCTATTATGATGACTAAAGGAATCACAGAAATACGTCCTCGCATTGTTTTCGAGCTTGTTGAAGATAAGTTTCAGAATGTTCCCCAGAAGTTCCTGGTAAATATTCCTCCAAGTCAGATTGGAGGGTTGTTATTACTGGAAAGCGCCATTTTAGTATCTTTAATGCGTGTTATCGATGCAAAAGAAGTCTTTGAATTTGGCACGTTCATGGGGGCTACAAGTGTGCTGCTTGCAGAAAACTCTCCCGAGAAGACGCATATAACTACTTTAGATATTGATCCCGAATCGTTCGCAGCAAGTGATACTTCTCTGGCAAATCTACGTGACGCGGATGAAAATGATGAGTTTCTGCGGAATGAGTTCTATAGTAAAGGCCCTAAGTATATCAATCATGCAAGCGAGGATGTTAAGAAGAAGATCACTCAGGTCCATTTGGATAGCAGAACCGTCGTCCCGGAAAAACAAGGTCTGCAGGATCGGTTTGATCTCATTTTTATTGATGGTGGGCACGATTATGAAACTATCAAAAACGACACGGAAAAAGCATTAGTAATGGGAAAAGAAGACTCAGTTATTCTTTGGCATGATTTTCGTTCTACGATTCATACGAATGTTACCGATTACCTCGATGAATTTTCGGAGTCGCACCACGTAATTCATGTTCAAAATACGATGTTAGCAATACATTGCAAAGGCAAGCATGCCAGACTATTCGAGCGCGTTTAACAGTGCTTCAAGTCATGAAAGTTATTTATTATTGTTGTGATGAGTCAGGATACCGATTATGAGTGGTCGATGGTATCGGAGCCCGGTTGATAAGGAAAAAATTCAGTTTCTGAGGCAACGGTCTGATTTTTGGGGCTGGGTCCATGTGATCGGTCATATAAGTTTATTACTGCTGACAGGTACCTTCAGTTTTTTATTGCTGCAAAAGCAATATTTTCTTATTGCAATACCCGTGATTTGGATACATGGAGCCTGTTATTCATTTCTCGGTTGGGCAGGTGCTGGACACGAATTATCTCACAAGACCGTATTTAAAACACAATTTCTAAACACGTTGTTTCTGAAGTTTTTTGCATTTCTGACCTGGAACAACTATGTTTATTTCGTTCGTAGTCATCAATCTCATCATAAAGCGACTCTGTCTAAGGTAGATGACCTTGAAGTTCCGTCACCACAAAATTTTTATTACCATTCACTCCTGTGGATGATCACAATCGACTTCCCCGTTTTCTATCGTAATTTGCGTGCGTTAATTCTAAATGCGTTTGGGATTATCAAAGGACGTAACGCAGAAAGGCTTTTTCCGACGGATGATGTTAAGTCGCGAAAGAAACTCTTCCATTGGGCACGCTTTGTTCTTACAGGACATTTGATATTGATATTTTTGTTTGTTGTGCTCGATTTTCCTTCACTACTCTTCTTGGTTACATTTGCTCCATTCATCGGGACAGCTTTTAGTAAACTCCTTGCGCTTGGCCAGCACTATGGAATGCAATCTGATGTCAGAGATTTCAGGAAGAATACAAGGACAGTTCTGCTTTACAAACCTCTCTCATTTTTGTACTGGAATATGAATTACCACGTTGAACATCACACGTACCCTGCTATACCGTTTTATCAGTTACCCAAGCTCCATAAAGAAATTTCGGACGATCTGGAGCCTCCTACTTCAGGTTTCATAAGTTTGTTGAAAGAAATCGTTTCGATAAAAAAGCAGAAAACTTCATGAGTCGATTACGAACGAATTTCAAGATTGGCGAGCGGACTTACACACTGTGATCGGCAATTGATTCCTCTTATAAAGTACGAATCAACTAGCTGTAAAAGAAGAAACGCCTAAACCCATCAATGTAGAGGATTTAGGCGTCGTTTGTTTCGATGTGTCATTTTATAACACGAGTAGCGGTGGAGGGATTCGAACCCCCGACACGCGGATTATGATTCCGCATTCTGATTGTTCTAACCCGTTAAGTGATAATGAGAAGCGACAGAAGGAAAATGGCGTTTACACTCCGGTTT
>JAGRBZ010000786.1 GCA_020433805.1 Anaerolineae bacterium | reverse complement strand
GGCTAACCCGTTTGGGTTGATGCTGACCGTACAGCAGCTCCCACTCAATCTCGACCCCGGACACCCATAACTGGGCTAACTTATCGAACTCGCGGTTACCCACAACCGTTTTGAGAAAAGCCTCACCGGCTTGACCGCTAATCAACAGTGCTGATTTGCGGTTGCCTGCCCGGCTGTTATCCTGGTAAAGACTCTGGATGTCGGTTTGTGCCTGTTGGTACTGCTTTAGTTTTTCAACCAACGTCTCGACAGTGGACACCACCAATGCCAGGCGAGCATCCATCGCCTCCCGTCCGACCTGCAAGGTGTAGGCCAGCTCGGTCAAGGAAACGTCGGAAGTTCCCTCCAAGAAGGCCAACAGCTTGGCGGCGTATGCTCTCAACCGCTCCTCATTCCTGGCCGACAGTACAATCACCTGCGGCCCTTGCCCAACACCTCGTTCGCTATTGCCTAATTCCTCATTCCTAACCCCTAACCCCTGATACTCTTCCAGCACGACGTGGGCATAAGCGCCGCCAAAGCCAAATGAGCTAACCCCGGCACGGCGAGGCAACGGCTGTCCGACGTCATTTTTTATCACGGGCCAGGGCTGGGTTTGGGTCACCAAGTAGAAGGGAGTGTCGGTCAGGTCGATGTAAGGGTTCTGCGCCTCGAAGTTGATGCTGGTCGGCAGGGTCTTGTGTTTCATTGCTAACAGCACCTTCAGCAGCCCGGCAATCCCGGCCGCTGTTTCCAGATGGCCGATGTTGGTCTTGACCGAGCCCAGTCCACAGTGCGGCTGGGCGGACATGGCTTGGTTCCACTGCTGATACAGAGTGGCGAAGGCTTGCTTCAAACCGTTGATCTCAATCGGGTCACCCAGCGCGGTGCCGGTGCCGTGGGCTTCGATGTAGCCAACTGTGGCTGGGTCGATCTTAGCCTGCTGATAGGCGCTGATGAGCAAATCGGCCTGAGCCTTGGGATTGGGCGCGGTCAGCGAGGTCGCTTGTCCGCCGTGGTTCTCAGCGGTGCCTCGGATGACAGCATAGATGTGGTCGCCATCGGCCTGGGCTTGAGCTAGGGGTTTCAGGAAGATAGCGCCCACCCCTTCGGCGCGGACGTAACCGTTGGCGCGGTGATCAAAGGTTTTGCAGCGGCCATCCTCGGCCAGCATCCCGGCTTGGCTGAAGGCAAGATGACCGGTTGGGGTCAGAATGAGGTTGACCCCGCCGGCCAGAGCCAGCTCACAACTGCCGCTGTGCAGGGCCTCGACCGCCCGATGGACGGCCACCAGAGAGCTGGAACAGGCAGTATCAATCGGCTCGCTGGGTCCGTGGAGGTCGAGCAGATAGGAGACGCGGTTGGCCAGAACTGAGTGGCTGAAGCCGGTGGCGCTGTGAGGCTGGACCTCAAGCTGGTGCGTACGAAGTAGCTCTTGATAATCATTAGTCGCCACCCCAACAAAGACGCCGGTCCGCGTGGCGGCCAACTGGCTGGGAGCATAACCGGCATCTTCGATACAGGGCCAGACCGTTTGCAGCCATAGACGCTGTTGGGGGTCCATCAGCTCGGCTTCACGGGGTGATATCTTGAAGAAGGCGGCATCGAACTTATCCACATCGTCAATGAAGCCACCCCATTTGACCCTGATTTTGTTCGCTTCGCTGTGAGGGTCGCCCTCATAATCTCGCCAGTCCCAGCGGTCGGGAGGGATTTCGCGGATGAGGTCTTGACCATCGACCAGGTGCTGCCAGAAGGTTTCCAGGTCTGGGGAGCCGGGCAGCAAGCCGCTGATGCCGATGATGGCGATGGGTTCTGCTTGAGCCGACCGTCCGGTGCTTGGGGGATGAGAGGCAGCCGAGCGGAAGCGTCGCTTGGCGACCTGGCTCAGCGAGGGGGTAGCCGGTAGGGGAACTGTCGGTTTGAGGTCCGGCTTGGACTGAAAGTGGGGGGCCAAAACAGCGGCATACTGCTCGGCTAAGTGCTGACTGAGCGAGGTCAGGGTGTTGTGCTCAAAGAAAACGGTTGGCAGCAAAGTTAGCTGATAGCTGTCGTTGAGCTGGTTGGCGAGCGCGGTCAGGGTGATGGAGTCAAAGCCGTACTCACTTAGATTCTCATCGCCCGCAATATCCTCGACCCTGATCTTCAACAACGTCGATGCTATCTGGGTTACCTTACTCTGAACTTTTTCAGCCAGCAGTTGGATATCGCTGCCACTGTTTTCAAGTGCTGCATTAGGTACGGTCGGTGTTGGGGTCTCGCTCAATAACTTGCGCCGTAGTGTATTCGCCGGACCGGTAGCGACCAAGAGTTGGCTCTCAGCCGAAGCCATCGCAGTCTCAAAGGCGTGCAGGCCAGAGGCGGTTGTTAAGGGCGACATCCCGGTGTGATGCTGCATCAAGGTCATGCTCTGGCCATCGACAGTCATGCCGCCCTCAGCCCAGAGCGGCCAGTTGATCGATAGCGTCCGGCCCGAACGCTCCCCTTTCTCGACCAAGCTTTGGCGATAGTGAGCAAA
>JAGRBZ010000785.1 GCA_020433805.1 Anaerolineae bacterium | reverse complement strand
GAACAAAAAGCGCTAACCGGTATGTCGCTGGCTGATTTTACCGCCGGCTGGTCGCCAACGATCCAAAAACTGTTTGCCGGGCTGGCTCGCAGCGCGCTGGCGGCTCATCCTGAAGATGTACCGGCCTCCGGCTTCATTGCCTTTCTTCGATTTTACTCCCTCCTTCGCCGCGATGCATGGGCGTTTGATTATCTACCCGGCCCCGGTGGTGCGTGCGTTGCCCAACCGTTGGCGGATGTAGCTTGTCGTTTAGGCTGCGATATTCAATCGGGTGCCCGTGTGGTTGCTCTCCATCAAGACTCATCCAACGAGCCAGAGGTATCAGACCATCGACCCTGGCAGGTTGTATTTGAATGTGATGACAAACGCCATACCGTTGAGGCCAGCCACGTTGTTTTGGCACTCGATGCTCCATCGGCTGAAAAGTTACTTTGCACTAGCTCGGCCACGACTGACTCAACTGCCGGGATACGCTTTCAAACCGGCGTACCGACTGCCATTATTCGCTTGTGGTTTGACACAAAACCGCATTCCGTTGCCGAGGGAGGTATCTACACCGGTGATTTCGTGATGGATAATTTTTTCTGGCTCGATCGCCTTCAGCCGGCTTACCAGGCGTGGAGCCAGGCCAGCGGCGGCAGTGCGGTTGAAATGCACGTATATGGCCCGCCGGAATTTTTGGATCAGCCGGATGCGTCATTGTTGGCCCAGGTCATTGTCGATACCTACCGCGCCTTTCCCGAACTGCGAGGCCACCTCATTCACCAGGTGCTGCTCCGTAACGATGCCACCCACACCCTCTTTAGCGTGGGCAAACCGGGCGAGCATCTGGCTGTGGAAACGCCGTGGCCCAACCTCTATGCCTGTGGCGACTGGGTTTATCACCCCGCGCCGTGTCTCTACCTAGAGCGAGCGACCACCACCGGCATTGCAGCGGCCAACGCATTGCTTACGTCTCTCAACATGGAACCGTGCCCGCTGCTGCCCCACCCGGAGCCGGAGTGGCTGGCCGGCAAGTTGGCCGGTGGTCTAACCCGTCTGCGACGGAGGATGTCTAGCAAAGGATAGTCGCTTATTTTAAGATTCGGCGTACAATATAGGTAAGATTGTACCTGAAGAAAGGCAATAAGTGATCTATGCTTTCTGAAACTATTAAAGTTGATCCTTTGCTCTTAAGACCGTATCAATTGTATGATGTCGAGGCTGTTTTGTCATTCGCTAGCGATCCGGAATGGGCGCGTTACTTACCGATCCCCCAGCCCTACACCTATTCTGACGCCGAGGCGTTTATCGCTTCCCAAATTCTTTTAGATAAAGAACTGCACCAATCTTGGGCTATCACGGATGAAGATAAACCGATAGGGGGCATCAACATTCGTTTTGACGTTCAAAATCGCGCTGCCGAAATCGGTTACAGCATCGCCCGGCCCTACTGGGGGCGTGGTTTTATGACCCAAGTCGCAGGAGCGGTTATCAACACCGCTTTTGAAACCTATCTTGAGCTCCACCGTATTCGTGCTATGGCCGATGCCCGGAATAGCGCATCATTGCGGGTCATGGAAAAATTGGGGATGAGTCGCGAGGGACACCTGCGTCAAAATCGGTGGTTGCGAGGAAAGTTCATTGATGAAGTGTGGTGCGGTTTACTAAGGTACGAGTGGGCAAATCAGCGTGCCTCCTCTACGAACGACAAAAAGTGAATAGTATGTCTCTTCTTGGCCCCTCTCGCTATTTTTTATGATAGACTAATCCCAACGAAACCAATTACAGTAAGGATGTAGAATTGATGCCTACGATAAAAGACTATCGTCAATTTAATGGGTTGCATTGGGAAACAGGGAGTCTTCACAATTTCTTTGCCTATCGAGATTTTATCGCACCGCACACCGAAACGCCGTACTCAGAAGCACTGTTGATGGGGATTAGCGGCGGTGCGGTGGTGGGGTATTTCTCATTTGCTTATGAAGGATACGATCCCCATGTGGCTTTGCTAACCCGCAACACCTTTAACCCGATGGACACCATTCTTGAGCGGTTGGGCGTCGAGCAAACGATTCGACAAACCGGCAAATCAAACCATGCGCTAACAAACTTGCTCGACACCTTGGCCGACGGCACACCGGCCATTGTTTGGGCCGATATGTTTAGTCTGCCTTATAACGCACTCGGGTATGATGATGCTATGTGGCAGATGTTTCCCATCATCATATACGGTTACGAACCGGATGCGAACACCGTCCGGATCGCAGATCGCGCCAACGTGCCGTTGACTGTAACACCGGAAGAATTGGCACAGGCAAGAGGGCGCGTGAAAAAATTGAAACACCGCCTGCTTACGCTGGATATGCCCAATCCCGACAAACTAGCGCCCGCTGTCCAGGCCGGCATCTGGGATTGTATCAAGCTGTACACCGAAACACCACCCAAGGGATCGAAAAACAACTTTGGACTGACCGCACTCAAGCGATGGGCCGATCTATTGGTTAAACCTAAACAGCGATTG
>JAGRBZ010000784.1 GCA_020433805.1 Anaerolineae bacterium | reverse complement strand
ATAATCTGCCCGCCGACGCTGGGGCAAGACTCAAACATGTAGCCGGCCAATCCGACGCCTTTTTGCCTAAGCCGCTCAACAATCTCGGCAATGTGCCGAGCATACTTTTGTCCAGCCTGGGGATCATCAGCCTTATAGGGGCCGCGATAAACATCGGCAACCGGGGCCGTATGCACCCAGTTCGGCGCACCACCCCCGCCTGGGCCGTCATGTTTGTAGGGACTAATATCAATCAAAGCGTTGGTGTGGCCGTGATATGCCCCTTCCAGCACTATCATATCTTGTTGGCCTGTATAGGTTCGCGCCAGCCGTAAGGCCAGTTCGTTAGCCTCGCTAGCCGAGTTAAGAAAAAAACAAACGTTGAGCGGATCGGGCAGAGTAGCGGCCAGCCGTTCGGCGTAACGATTGAAGTTGTCGTGCAGGTAGCGGGTGTTGGTGTTGAGTACGGTCATCTGTTGCAGGGCAGCCTCAACCACGCGGGGATGACAGTGACCCACGTGGGGTACATTGTTGTAAACGTCAAGATAGCGCTGCCCTGTTTCATCATAGAGAAATTGTTGCCAGCCCCGCACAATTTTTAACGGCTTTTTATAACTGAGGCTCAAATTGCCTCCGGTGTTTACCTTACGTGCAGCTAAGGTTTTTGCTCGGCTTGGCTCTGTTGGTGGAAAACGATCCTCCGGTACTCCAACAATCAAATTGGGATCAGGCGATAGAGCCAGCCACACCTCACGCTGACTAACCAACCCCACACCCGGAAAATCACTTCCCAAGTCGAGCAAATCGGTGACGATCTGAAAATGGAGGTGGGGAGGCCAGCCGCCATTTTCGGCGGGTGTCCCTAGTTCGGCGATCCGTTCGCCGGCAGTAACCGCTTGGCCTACCTGCCAGTCGCGTGACGAAGCGTGGCTCAAGTGGCCGTAGAGCGTGTAAAAGGGGGCTTCGTCTGTGGGTGAGTGTTTGAGAATAATCAGTCCGCCGTAGTCTTGCGGTTGGTCGTTAATAGTGCAGACATGGATCGTGCCGGCGAATGGTGCATAGATCGCCGTGCCGGATTCGGCAAATAAATCGAGACCTATATGCACGGTGCGACGTTCGGCAGTCAATGCATCCCCCGTAGCAAACATGGGGATAGTGTAGATCAGCCGAGGCTCGTTGTAGCGACCAATGCCCACCGTCACGCCGGCCGCCTTCATCTGCCCAAAGAGTCGGGCTGTTAAATCAGGTTCGGTTAAAGCTTGAGGGTTACCCTGAATTAGGGGGCTGCCGGGACTGAGATCAAAGACAAGGCTGGGTTCGACCCGCAAATCTTGAGCGATAATGGGCGCAAAATCAGCTTGATGGGCTTTGAGCCAACTGCATACGGCTTCGGCATGAGGCACAGGAGAAAATCCGCACGCTTGCCGAAAAATGGCCTCGGCCAAACGCTCATGAATTTTGGCCAGCTTGGGCAAGGTATTTCGGATGGCCTGCTGACTGATCGCCAGATAGGCATCATCAGGGCGCTGTTGCTGCTGATAAGCGGACATACAAACACTGACGCACAGCCGCATCTGCACCAAACCGAATAGAGCCGTCAATTCGGTTTCAGTCAAGGGATATTCGGCGTGATAGCCGGCCACGATATGCGCCGCAGCGGCCAACGGATCGGGTTTATCCAAAATAGCGTAGGCCACCGCAATGGCCAGGTCAGCAACCGTGTAGCTATAGACCATATCACCAAAATCGATCACGCCGATAACGTGCTGATTACGGGAATACAAATCACGGCCACCGCCAACGATAATATTGTAATCATTCGCATCGTTTTGAATGACGCTCCGGCGCAAATTATCAAGCAACGGAACCACGTGCTGTTCAAAAGCATTCACGAGTTGCTCAACCAAAACCTTCATATTCGGATCAGTAATCAGTGCTTTGTGGTTCTCAATTTCTCGTTGGGCGTTGACCAAATCCCAATGCAAATCGCGGTGGAGGGCGGGGTGATCAAAGTCGACCAATGCTTTATCCAATTGCCCCATCTGTCGGCCCAGATCGGTCAGCAGTTCCGGCGAATGGCGTTTGACATCCCCCATCGGCATGCCCGGCAAAAAAGAGATAAGACGAACAAAGTGCCGCCTACCGCTTGGTGAAGCGATTTCGGCAATAAAATTGCCATCCGTTGTGGGAAATAGCTGCGGACAGGCATCACTATGTTGCCTGATGTGATGCATCGCCTCATTCTCGGCCTTGAGCAAATCGTGCTCTTCTAAGGCGTTAGCAATTTTGAGAACACGTCTTTCTCCATGACTTAGCGTCAATAGAAAATTCTGATCGCGTTCACTAGGGAGTGCTTTAGCCTTAGTCTGAATACCATAAAATTTTTGGGCGATCTCAATAGCCTGAGCGGGTGTAAACGGAGGTGTGTGTTCAAGGAGTGACATTCTCGTCCCCTTTTATATATGACTTGTATGATTAAGTAGGTATGAGGTAATCTCAGAAAGAAAGAGAGATTAACTCAGGGCAACAGAGAGGAGAAGT
>JAGRBZ010000783.1 GCA_020433805.1 Anaerolineae bacterium | reverse complement strand
GGTCGAGCCGCCGGGCGCCAGCGTGGTGCCGATCAGCGCCGCGCAGGTCCCGCCGACGGCAGCCGGCGCGCCGCCCTGCACCGAGTCCACGATCGAGTCGAGCGTGACGGCGTCGGCCGTGGAGGTGTTCTCGACGACCACCGTCCGGGCCGGTCAGGTCACGCCCTTAACCTGGCAGATGACCTTCACCAACCCGACGCCCTTGACTATAACCCAGCTTGTCGTCCGCGACTTGCTGCCGGTTGGCCTGCTCTATACCGAGGCTGAAACAAGTCACGGTACTCTGGCTGTAACCGGCCGCTCGGCCCATGGTCAAGATACCCGCTATGTCGTTTTGTCTTCGGGATCACCGGCCGGGCAATCGGCGACGATCACGCCAACGCAAAGGATTACACTATCTGCACGTATCATTACGCCCACCGTGATGGCCAGCCCCACCCTCAGCCGAACCGTGCTGATCCACCGGGCCACTGTAACAGCGACGACGGTGGCCACGCTAACGAGCCCACTGACGCCGACCCAGCAGCGCCTGGCTGAGCCATCGGGCGTGCTGCCCAGTCCGAAGGATGTACCACCGACTGAAGTGGTCTTTACCATTGGCGACGTGCCGCCCGGCGGCCGGGTCACCATGCTTATTCACACTTTGGTGCTGTCGGATGCTGTGGCCGGCACCACCTACGATAACAAGGCTACCTTTGCCGCCGCCAACCTGATGCCCGGTGCTTCCAACCCGGTGCGGGTCACCGTCGCTGGTTCCGGCTGGTTACCGCGTGTGGTCCTGCCGGTCACCGGCGGGCTGGCGGCGCTGGTTGATCCGCGCACCCCGTATGGTCAGGTGACCTGGCTGCTGTTGTTGGTCACCGGTCTGGGCACAGCCGGTTGGCTCCGTCGCCGTCGCCGGCTATCTGGGGAATTTCCCCAGATAGATGAACTGAAGGAGGACAAGTATCAACAATAGACTTGTGGAAAAATCACAATTTTAGGATGAGCCGCGTAAGTAAACCGTAAGCATTCAGCCTTTAGCTATCAGCATTTTACGCGTTCTTGCCAATTTTGGGCCTAGAGCCGATCGTGATAGGCCACATATTATCTTTAGCTTATAAGCTGACGACTGAAGGCTGATAGCTGAGAGCTAATCGTCAATCAAAAAATCTTGGATATCTTATCAATCCTGACCAACCCAATATCACCTAGAAAGGAATATCTCCATGTCTTTATCTACCAGAATTTCATCTCTATCTGACGTTTCACCCGCTAAAATTATCACCGTTTGCGGCAAAGGTGGCGTTGGCAAAACCACCCTGACCGCCTTGCTGGTCGATGAACTTAGTCGGTCTCACTACCAAGGTCGGCTCCTGGTCGTCGATGGCGATCCGGCTATGACTCTTCATCTTGTACTCGGCCAGGAACCGCCTTCTAAAACCATCGCCGATGTGCGGGATGAAACCTCCCTCTCGGCCAAGGTCATTCGTCGACTGCCGGCAGGCGTTTCGCCCGAACAGTATGTGGCCGACCGGCTCAAAAGCCAGCAGGTTTTGACCACAACCCGGCAGCGGGCGATGCCCTTTGATCTGCTAGCTATGGGTTGGGGTGAGGGCCGGCCCGGCTGCTACTGTGCTATCAACAATGTACTGGGGCACCTGCTAACTCAACTCTTGAGTCGTTACGACCTCATTTTAGTCGATTGTGAAGCCGGGCTGGAGCATTTGAGCCGTTTCCGCCTCACCCGCTCCGACCTGTTTGTCACCCTGACCGACGGCAGCCGGGCCGCCCGGCAGGTGGCCGACCGGGCCTTGCAGGTGGCCCAATCGGTTGGGATGACTATCGGCGCGGTGGCCCGGGTTGAGCAGCTCCGGCCGGGCGACGCGGCTCAACCTGAGCCGGATGTTATCCCGCTGCCGTTTGACGCCGAGCTACAACAGCTGACCGCCTGGGGGGATATCACCGCCCTTCCCGCCAATAATCCGGTGCGGACGGCTGTCAAACTGCTGGTCTTGAAGAGTTTGCAGTTGGGTGGTCACGACCCGGCCGAACGCATTCGGGCTGCGCTCGCCCCGGTGCAAGGAGGTTGATGATGTGCATTACCTTTTGTCATCGCCGCCGCTTGCTCTACCAAAATCATGAAGACTGCGAGTTGTTCTTCTGCCCGTTCGCCACCGGCCCCTACCCCTCTTGCCAGAGCTGCTGCCACCGCCGTGACGGACGCTGCGCCTTAACCAACGCCGAACTCCCGGCTCAGGGCGGCTGCTGCCATCACAACGTCGAGCCGGCCGAGGGGCCTCAGAGCGTTGGGCGCGAGATGGTTGAGCCGCTGGGGCTGGCTGTGGAGGATACCGAGCTGTACATCCTGCGGCGGGAAGCTGTCATCTACGATTTGCGCCATGACGGCACGGTTACGGTTAATCCCGATGAGTTGGGGCTGCCCTACACCTACGGCCTGGGTACCGACCACATGCCGGTCGCCGATCTCGATTGGTCCGGCTGGACCCAACAGTGGTGGTGCGACCGGGAGCCGGCCTGATG
>JAGRBZ010000782.1 GCA_020433805.1 Anaerolineae bacterium | reverse complement strand
CCTCCGGGAAGATCGCGAACATTGAATATTAATATTTTACTCTATTGCAGCGACCGTCAAAATTCAGCTCACGCATTGAACTGTGGCAACGGCAACGAGGATGTAAACAAAATACCCGATCCCGCCAAAAAATACCGTTATCCCAATCATCGCCCCTATAGCCCATGCTATTTTCTTCAGGAACGGTGCGCATTTTCCTGCTGATTATCAAGAACGTACATCATTATTGTCTGAACAAGCATCAACCCACCAATGCCGGTGAGCGCGTAAACAAAGCCGGAAATATGTCGATTGATGACAGCGTAACCCGGATTGTTGGGGTTGACGTAAGCTGTCAGGCTGTCGTCGACTTGGTAGCGACAGACGGCCACCGACATATCCCGCCCTCCGTATCGATATTGATCGGATCTGTACGTTCGATCTAAATAGGTGTACTGATATTCAAACGTGGAGTAATACCGACCGGGCCTGTCCGGCTGAGATTTGATATAGTCTTTATGCGATTGCGTCACGACAGCGGGTACGGCCTGTAAATTAAACGATAATCTTTGGTAGAGAATGTATGATCCGTATCCAAGCAGAAGCAGGCTGATGATGAATTTGTATTTGTGCATAGAGTAGTTTTAAAGAAGAAAGTTCTGCTTAAAGCAGGTTGATTTTTATGGAGTTGGTAGTATTCAAACGTTACTAAAATAACTCTTGATTAAAACTTAGTCTTACAGGGCGGCACAAACGTATTTATTATTTTATCCTAGTTTTTGTAACGGTTTAAGTAAAAAAGGATCAATTTTATTAGCTTTCCGAAGTGAATTATAAACTTGCTCAACTATACTTTCTAGTCCAAAACGTGGCCATGGATTGAGAGCACTAAGTCTAGGAATTAAAAACATAAAATCGTCTTTGTAATTTCTAAATCTTAGTTCAGCATCGACTAATTCAACACTGTTTCCGTCAATAATCGTATAGCCATCATCATACTCATTTCGAGTTACATATCGATCTTTGAAGAAAGCTGCCTCATCCTGCTTAATAAAAGAGAACTGTGAGTTATCATAGTTATATACGTCAAATGGTGGTCTGGGAGCCATATGAATTACCACATATTGTCGTGCAGGTTTTGAATGCCTGAATACCCATAAATCTATTACATCGCATTCATGAAATCCAATTAACCAAAGTGTCTCCGAAAGTTTCCTCATAGGATGTGCATCACAATCATCTTCGCCTTGAGTCCAATATAACTCATACGTCTCACAATCCTTTGCTAAACAAGATAAAACTCTGTCTATTTCAACTTTGTTTTTAGCTTGAGTATAACTGTGTGATCCTGGTAATGCACGTCTAAGTCGAGCATCGAATTCTGTCACTTGTTTATGCATTTGAGCGTCAAGTGACAGATATACCTCATCTTCTATCTGAAACTGTTGTGAGTAAGCAAATTGATTTGTTGCATTTTGAGAGCTTTGATAATCTTCATTTTTTGATGTGGGTATAGAGGGAGTAAGACAGTAAGGCTTATACTTTTCATACTTAGCAGGATTTTGTTTTTTTGCCCAATCCAGTAGAAAGCCAAGTAATTCTTTTCTCTCGGCATGTTCAAGTAATTGATGTGCTATTTGAGATATACCAGTGCTTTCGGATAGTTGGTAATGAACGTCTCTGAAGTTGGAATGGTCAAAGCAAAAATAACGAAGTTCTTTTTCGCTGAAGCCGTTAGTGAGGAGAGCGCGAATGCTTTCTAAATTATAATGAGCGGTCATTGGCTACCTTTTACATAGTCGCTAAATTAGTTTGTTTTCTCAGAGATTGGACTGTGTAACACTAAGAACTTGGAAGCTATAGCCTTTACCGAAATTCTTGAAGAACTAGAACTTTCTAAATGTCTATATAAGGACTCAATTTTATTATTCACAACAGTACTACACAAACCATCCTAATTAATTGATAATATAAGTTGCAAACCAAATGAGCAAATAGCGCGTTTTGTGGTCTGACAGATAAGAGAAAAAACAACAACGTCTCATTGTAATAGAAATGTTGCACTGTATTAATTAAACCAAGACACTGACACATTCAATAGTATCGTAGATGACACAAGCAGAGCCTTTGTATTCTCTAGGGCGCTGCGTCCGACAAAAACAGGGCTTTTGACTTTCTAAGGGCGGTGTAGCCGACAAATGAAAGGCATTTGTACTGCCGAGGGTCGTTTTTTCTCGCAAAAAGAGGGCATGTTTAAACGTTAGGCCGTTGTTTTGTTGAGAAAAATGAAGCTAGCGTTCATTAGGGCGTATCTTGCGTTGGAAGAATTAAGCTAGCGTTCATTAGGATGTATCTTGCGTTGGAAAACTTAGGCTAGCGTTCATTAGGATGTATCTTGCGTTGGAAGACTTAAGCTAGCGTTCATTAGGATGCATCTTGCGTTGGAAAAACTAAGCTAGCGTTTATTAGGACGTCCCTTGAAATGACAAAAACGACCGTGGAACAACCCAAGGGCCATCCGGCGCTCAAAAAAACTGACCGCCCCG
>JAGRBZ010000781.1 GCA_020433805.1 Anaerolineae bacterium | reverse complement strand
GTGCTATCATCCCCGCCGGTAGCGATAGTTTGATTATCGGATCGGAAAGCGACCGCATTGACACTGGCCGTGTGGCCTGCAAAACGTTGAATTTCCTGCCCGGTTTCAACGTCCCACAGCCGGGCCATCTTATCCTCACCGGCTGTCGCGATGGTATGACCATCAGAACTGTAGGCCAATGACAGGATTGTGCTGCCCAGACCTTCAATGCGTTTGATTTCCCGGTTCGTGGTCATATCCCACAGCCGGATCGTCTTATCAAACCCGGCGCTGGCCAGCGTTTGCCCGTCAGGGCTAAAGGCGAGCGCATTAATCCGCCCCGTATGGCCTTCAAGCTGGGTAATTTCTGCACCGGTGGCCGCATCCCACAAATGAACTCTACTGTCGTCGCCGCCGGTAACGATGATCTGCTTGCCTGCCCCCTCTGGGCTGACGGCCACCGACCGAATCTCGTTGAGGTGACCCTTCAAACGCCGGGTATCCCCTTTGGTATTTGCGGCCCACAGGCGGGCGGTTGGGTCTGGTAGTTCGCTGGTGGTCACAATAGTTTTTCCATCGGGGCTAAATGACGCCCACACAACAAGTCCCGTATGCCCTGCCAGACGATGGACTTCCTGCCCGGTCGCCACATCCCATAGCCGAACGGTCATGTCATCGCTGGTGCTGACAATGGTTTGGCCGTCGGGGCTAAACATTGCCGAAATAACGTCATCCTCATGGCCTGTCATACGACCCATTTCTGCTCCGGTATCTACATCCCAGAGGCGAATTGTACTATCGGCACTGCTGGTAACAAACGTTTTCTCGTCAGGACTAAAAGCAGCGGTCAGCAGAATGCTTTCATGGTCTTTGAACTGTCGGATTTCTTGACCGGTCGCCACATCCCATAGCCGAGCGGTTGTATCGCTACTGGCACTGACAAAGGTTTTACCATCTGAACTAAAGTCCAAAAAATTAATTTGTCCCGTATGGCCTTCAAAGCGGCGGATTTCCCGGCCGGTGGCGACATCCCACAACCGAATGGTATGGTCTCGCTGGGCACCGGTCTCGCCCCCGCGTCCGCCGCCGGTGGCAATCATTTGGCCGTTGGGGCTAAAAACGGCGACCTTGAGGCCGCCGGTAAATTCTTCAAAACGACGGATTTCTTCTCCGGTAGCCACATCCCACAGCCGGGCTGTATTATCGGTTCCGGCTGAGACGATAGTTTGGCCGTCGGGGCTAAAGTCAACAAAGTTAACGGCGCTTTTATGACCCTCGAAGCGTTGAATTTCCTGCCCCGTAGCCACGTCCCACAATCGAATCGTCTTGTCATTACTGACCGTGGCAATGGTTTGGCCGTCTGGGCTAAACGTGGCGAAGTCAACGTTGTGGGTATGGCCGGAAAAGGTCTGGAGCAAGACCGGCACCGTATCAACCACCTGGCGCAAGGCGGCGTCGGCTTCGGGGGTAAAGTAGCCGTCCTCGGTCAAGGTGGTCAAGACCGCCTCGCGGGCCAGCAGCAGGGGCACCGTGCCGGAAGGATCTTCCCCATTTTCCAGAACGAGTTGAGCTTGCGTCGCCAGTTGGCTGGCTCTGGCCCGGCGGGCCTCGCGCTCCGTCGCTTGTTGTGCGGTCACGGCCTCGGCTTGAGCCGTTTCGGCCTCCCGACGGCGGGCTTCGGCGTTTTCCTCGGCCAGTAGCGCTTGGGCGGCGTTTCGGCTCGACTGCATGCCAAACAGGCCGGCGGCGGCGGCCAGCAGCACGGCGGCCAGGCCCACGCCGGCCAACCAGACCGCTCGTTGACGCAGGCCGGCGGCGGCTCGGCGCTGTTCCTCAGCCCGCTGCCTTTCCGACTCGGCCAACTCTTGGGCCACTTCCAATTCGCGGCGGCGCTGGGCCTCCCGTTCGGCGGCCTGGCGTTCGCGCAAGGCCAGCCCAGCCTGGATGTACTCCCGCTCGGCATCGGTCAGGTCGTTACGGCGTTGGTTGAGCCAATTCTCAGCTTCGGCCAGTGGTGCGCCCCGCAGCAGAGCGCCGTCATCCTGATCGCTGGCCCGCCATTGGCGCAGCCCGTTGCGCAGCCGCTGCTGCCAAAAGAGAAATTCGCGGTCGGCATCGAGCCAGTGCCGCAGCCGCTCCCAATCGCGGATCAGGGCTTCGTGAGCCACCTCCACTGTTTCCTGCCCGGCTGCATTCCGACCGGTTACGATCAGTCGGGCATCGGCCAGCCGTTGGGCCAGCCGCCAATCCTCCGGATTCAACTCACTGCGCAAAGCTAGCCGGCGGGTATCGTCGGTGCGCTCACCGGGCCGCACCAGTTGGGTGAAAAGGCGACGGGCAGTCTCTTGCTCGGCCGGGGTCAGTTTGGCGAATACCGTATCGGCGTGGCGGGTCAACGCGCCCTTAACCCCGTTGACGGTCTCGTAACCGGCGTGGGTTAACTGCCGGCTGGCCTGCCGGTCCCACAGCGCGGTCAGCGCAAACTCCAGCAGCGGCAAATTGCCCGGCTCCTCGCCCACGTCGTCCAGAATACGCTCAACCAGCCCGCT
>JAGRBZ010000780.1 GCA_020433805.1 Anaerolineae bacterium | reverse complement strand
GGAGTCCAGGCCAGGGTTGGTATCTGGCCGGCCCCGTGATAACCGATCCACTGCGATACGGACATGCCATCGGCAGCGGTGAGGGTTAAAGCCACCAGATAGTTTTGATTAACGAAGCCCAGCGAACGCCAGGCCAGTTCAACCGTAAGCTGCCCGGCATCGGGATGGGGCGTTAAGGCGTAGCTGACCAGTTCGATGCCTTCGCCAAATTGGCCCTGCTCGACGGATTGGGGCAGCCAGTCGGCGGCATAGGCCACGGTTCGCATCGGCAGCAGCGAGGCCGGTTGCTCGGCCAAGCGGTAAAAATGCGCCCCCGACCAGACCATCATTACGGCCACAATGGCGGCCAAGGCCAATCGCTGCCAACGCTGCTGCGGCAAGGCTGCGGCCAGTCCCCAAGCCAGCAGGGCAATAATCGCTGCTGCCGCCGGAATAAGAATGTGGCGGCCCTGCGCCGTTTGCCCTAATCGGCCCGAAGTAGCAAAGCGAAGCACCGGTATGACACACAGCAGCAAAATATGAAAGCCGGTTAACAGCAACCAACGGTGCGATTGGCTCTCGCGCCGCCATAAGCGCCACAGGCCCCACGCCGCCGTCAGCAAAACAAGCCCGATAAAAAAGAATATCCAGGGCGACAGCGGAATCTGGTCATCGATAGCAAAGCCCCAAAACGATGTAAAGGTGATACGCAGCCACTGGGCATAGGTGGCCGAAGACGCGCCCGCAACATCCGCCGCCGCATCAAGCTCCCCGCCGGCAAAAAAATCGCCGATGCTGTTGAGTGTGGCATTATAGCCCCCGGAAAAGAGGGCACGGATGACGCCGACCACCACTCCATCTTCGGCTACGGTATTGAAATACCAAATGTTCCAGCCAAACCACCAGCTTGAACACAAAAGGGCAGCCCCCCCTATTGCCGCCAGGCGTTTTACCAGCCATAGCCAGCCCAGCTTATGCTGCCAGGCCAGTAAGCCCAACACCACCACAATTTCAAGCGGCAGCAGCGCCAAAGAATATTTAATCGTCATAGAAACGCCCAATGCGGCCCCCAGCATAATGACGGGTAGCCAACGCAGCGGCGATTTTACAATTTTGATCAGCATCCAAAAGTAAACGGCTGCCGTCAGGCCCAGCAGCGTATCATCATTGAGGGCTGAACTCAAGATTAAATAGCGTGGCGTAAAGGCCAAAAACGCTGCGCCAAACAGCGAGGTCCAAGGCCTTTCACCCAAAGGGACTTCTTGCAGCAGCAAAAAGAGCACCACCACGGTTGCAGCACCCAATAGCAGCGACAGCCCGCGCCCTATTTGCCAGGCTAAAAACTGGCCAGCGTAGGGCCAGGTCAAATCTTCGGTATCCACCGACCAGCGATGCTCAGGTGGCGCGTCGATAACCTGGTATCGAAATGAGTCTTTATACAGCCGCAGTTCGGGTTGATCGCTGTCGGGGTCGATTTTGGGCGGCAGTAGGGCAACCAGCACGTGGTAAAGAAGGGGCAAATCGGCCCGGGCCATCTGGAGCCGTTCTTCAAACATAATCGGCAGACGGCCGTTCTGTTTAATAAAGGAGACAAGCTCCAGATGGTAGCCTTCATCCAAAGCCCGACTGAAATGCAACCGCTGCGTCAAGGCGATACCAAAGCCGAGGTAACCCACAAGAATAAGGAGCAAAAAAGCATGACGCATATTGAATTGAATATTGAATGGCAGTGAATGTTTACCGTTCAATATTAATCTCCACCACCCAAAAAGAAATCGGAATAATTTAGCCTCGGAGACGTTCTAAAACTGTTGATCCTGTCCACAGACAGACACAGATGGACACCGATAGTATCAAAATGATAATAATCATCGGCAAATATCGACGACGATCGCTAGAACATACTGTCGATGCTCACCGCTAAAAGCGCCTCTCAGCAGGGCGCAACGGCCCAGGCAAATTGCTGATTATCCAGCAATTGGTTAAAAATGACAAATTATTTAGACATCGGCTCCCCCTTAACGGCATGAAGCCGTTGTTTGTTGACGTGCAAGCAAACGATTTCGATCTTGGTTGGGTTATCATCGTGGCGAACGTCGGGGCGTTGGTCATTTTGCTATGCATCTTTATTGAAAAGCAGCACGCCTCTGTTTTTGACCGGGTAGTCGATGCCAAAGGGTTACCCGCTATTGACTGTCCCGGTCGTTTGGCTCAATGGGCATTTCGAAGGAAAAGATCACGAGAGCATTGTCGCCGGTGCCGTCGATGGTCAATCGAGCACCGGTTGAAGGGTCGTACATGCCTATGGCGACGTCATAGCGTCCCGGCTCAATTTCAGGGAGGGGGATAGTGTTTTCATCCCGGATAATTTCGTCCTGATCCCATAAACGGGTGGGATAGGCTCCGCCGAGCGGCGGGCGATCATTCTGGGCTACGGTTTCCCCGGTTTCGTTTCGTACATGAACGAAAATTGTGTAATCAACGTCCATCGGTGCGGTGGGCTGCCAATAAAAGGTCAGCGACAAGGCACAGTCGGCTTCGGAAACAGTCCGGCACGA
>JAGRBZ010000779.1 GCA_020433805.1 Anaerolineae bacterium | reverse complement strand
CGTTAAACGCGATGCATGATGATGATTTACAGCGCGAGGGCGTTCATATCGTCGTCGGCCCGCAATCCCTGCTCGATTTTATTGAGCGTTTTATGGTCAACCACGACTACATCCACGCCGAACAGGCGGCTGGGCTGCTGTTTGAGATTGAGGGTTAAACAATATTTAACCCTCACCCCGTCGCTAACGCGACTCCCCTCTCCCAGTGGGAGAGGGGCTGGGGGTGAGGGCTACATTCAAAGGAGAAAAAATCAATGCCGATTTATGAATACAACTGCAAATCCTGCGGCGTAAACTTCGACAAATTCCAACGGATCGATTCCGAACCGGTCGCCGAATTTGAGTACTGCCCCAACCACCACGAAGGCTGCGACATTCATCGCGTCATATCCGCTCCGTCCCTCGTCAAAGGCACAGAAACCACCAACGTAGACACGGCAACAACTGCCAATCAAGGCACGCCTACCACACAAAACCAAACACCCGAAACCCTCATGGCCCAACGCACCCAAAGCCTACAGCAGCAGTTCCAACAACGATTACAATCGTTTATGCAGTTCAAGAAAAAGCATGATGGGAAATAGGTGATTGGAGACTGGAGATTAGAGATTGGGAGACTGGAGATTAGGAGATTTTTGAGGCCAATCTCTTATCTCGTTAGTGCCATACGTTTTTCCTCATTGTTAAAAATATGAGTTACGCAGTTGACAACTTTGGATGTCATTTCGAGGCGTTTTTTGCCGAGAAATCCCATCGAACGTTGTCCGAAACTGAACGCAGTAGGGGATTTCTCGCCTTCGGCTTCGAAATGACAGCCCAACTACGTAACTCATAAAAAACATGATTGGCAGGATTAACGGATCAAGAAAATATAGGGAAAAATCCGTTAATCCTGCCCATCTGTGTTCTTAAATCAGAGAGACACTAACCAATCTCCTTATCTCTAATCTCTAATCTCCAATCTCCTTATCTCCACCTTCTCCCACGCCGCGAGTATTTCACGGTTCCAGGGCAGCCGCGTTTTGAACTGCTCAGTTAGGTCTGCCGCATCAACGAGGAGGGGATCGATAGCTTTCAGACTGCGGGCTTGCTCTAAAACCATCTGGTGGGCGGTGATGAGTGCGGAGTGGGCTTCATCAACATTGCCCCAGGCCAGCAAAATTCGATAATGGTTCCAATACAGCCGTTGGGCTGCTTCCAGGCCGTGTTTGCGGCCCCGCAGTTGGGCGATGGCCTGGTAGGTGTAGCGTGAGGCTTTGTTCAACTGGCCGAGCTGATAGTAAGCAACGGCCTGGTATGAACGAATTTCGATGAGGCGGCGGTGGAAGGTGTTCTCCCCTAGCGTTTGAGCTTCCTCGAAATGGACCAGCGCCTGATCGGGCTTGTTGCGCTTCAAATGCAGATGCCCCAGACAGCATTCAATATCGACCAGCCGCGAGGTTTGGCCCATCTCGCGGCAGATAGCGCCGGCTTGTTCGTATTCGGTCTGGGCTTGCTCCCACTTATCGCGGAATACATCGTTCAAATTGCCCTCAATAATCAAGCCCGCCGACATCGCCCGTTGAAAACCGGTTCGGTCACATAAATTGAGCGCCTGTTGGTTGATGGCCTGTGCCCTTTCCACATCGCCAAACAGCAGACAGCTATAAGCCACGCCGATCATCGACCAGATCAGGGCGTCTTGATGGCTGCCAATGCGGGCATAGCGCTCCGCATCTTTGAAGCAGATCAGCGCCTGGTTGAATCGATTATTCAACAGGTGCGTACCGCCCATATTGATCAGGCAGAAAGCCGCCTGGCGCGTGCGACCGATGCCGGAGAATTTGTTAAGCGCGTCCTCGTAATGCTCCAGCGCCTGCTCGTATTGCCCAATATCCCGATCACAGTTGCCCAACGCTTGTAAAGTGTGCCCCTCAGCCGAGTCGTCGCCGAGCAAACGGGCCAGACCCAAGCCCTCCATAGCCGCCAGCCGCCGGTGGCTCAACTCGATGGTCTTCCGCAAGTAGACCAGCTGCTGCACAATAATTTGCAACTGATCTTCCTTATCGCCCCAACTGACAACTTCATGGGCCACTGTATTGAGAGCCAACCGCTGCTTTTCATGACGGCCCAGCATATGATAAATGCGGGCCTGATTGAGCAACAGGTTCCAGCGCTGTCGCAGCATATCGGGCGGCGTTGCCTCACCGGCGGGGCTGTAGAGATGCTCCCAATGGGCCAGCGCCTGTTCAAAGCAGGCCAACGCAATCGGCAGGGCGTAGACCGTTTGAGCCTGCTGCCCAGCCTGCTGGAGATAGAGCAGCGCCTTATCCGACTCGTAGGCCAGATGAAAATGGTGGGCCAGCCGTTCAACGACCTTCTCCTCCTGACCGGCGTAAAGCTGCTCTAACCCTTGGCCGACCCGCCCATGCAAACTGCGCCGACGTGCTTTGTTCAACTCGTCATACACCACGGCACGAATGAGATCGTGGCTAAAGTCATAGCGATAGAAACCGCTCAGTGTCGACGCTGACTCTGATAGCTGCTCCGAGTCCGGTATCTCGCGAATGAGATGGCGAGCCAG
>JAGRBZ010000778.1 GCA_020433805.1 Anaerolineae bacterium | reverse complement strand
GCAGCCGCCGGTTGAGGCCATACCGGCTGTTGGTGAGCATCGTCAGGTTGACCGTGACCTCGGGCCGGTACACCAAGTTTTTCCTCAAAGAGAAAGTCTAACCGAAAATGAAGTACAGCCTCCCTTTATACCCCTTTTAACAGAGGCGGTAGCGCCCAAACACAATCTACCCTCGCAGCCCACGCCCTTCGTGGGGCGGGAACGCGAGCTGGCCGATATTATCCGCCGCCTAACCGATAAAGATTGCCGCTTGTTAGTTTTGGTGGGGCCGGGCGGTATCGGCAAGACCCGGATGGCTTTGGAAACCGCAAAACGGTTCATAAGCAACGATGCCGGCCCAAGCTTTTTTGAACATGGCTTTCTGTTTGTCCCGCTGGCCGCGGTCGAGTCAAGCGCAGGTCTGGTTTCGGCTGTGGCTGAGGCAGCCGGTTTTACCTTTTACAGCAACCTGCCGCCGCATCAACAACTGCTTCAGTACTTACAACCTAAAGAGATGCTGCTCGTTTTTGATAATGTAGAGCATCTATTGTCTGTTTCCGATGACGGTGAAATAGGCGTCACGGAGTTCATCAGCACTATCCTGACGGCAGCGGCTCGGGTTAAAATTTTGGTCACTTCGCAAGAGGCTTTGAACTTACAAGAAGCCTGGTTTCATCAAGTTCAGGGCATGTCTTTTCCAACCCCGTTACACGCTTTTTCAGGCGCAAGCGATGCGCCCTATACGCCTGATTCCGCTTCGTTGGAGTCCTATGACGCCGTGCAGCTATTTGCGCAAAGTGCCGCCCGCGCCCGGGTTGCATTTTCGCTGGCGGCGGAGCGCGACGCGGTGGTGCGTATTTGCCAGTTGGTGGCGGGCATGCCGCTGGCTATCGAGCTGGCCGCGGCCTGGCTCAAGTCGCTGCCGGCAGCCGAGATCGCGGCCGAGATCGAGCGCGACCTCGATATTCTGACGACCCGGCATCAAAACGTGCCGGAGCGCCATCGCAGCATGCGCGTCGTCTTAAGCCAGTCGTGGCAGCGGCTCACTGCGTCCGAGCGCGAGATCTTCAAGCGGCTGTCGGTATTTCGCGGAGATTTTACGGCTGAGGCGGGCCGTCGTGTGGCTTCTGCTTCGTTGCTCGATCTGGCGACCTTTGTCGAGAAGTCTTTGCTGGCGATTACGTCGGCTGGTCGCTATCAGATGCATGAACTCTTGCGTCAGTATGCGGCGGAAAAATTGGCCGAGTCGCCGCTCGATGTTGTCGAGGCTCGTGATAAGCACTGCGCTTACTATGCCGATTTTTTGCAGCAGCGTGCAGCAGGCTTGATGGAGGGTCGGCAGCGCATTAACTTGGCCGATATTACAACCGAGTATGATAACGTGTGGACCGCCTGGCGCTGGGCCGTAAAGCAGAAGAATGTCAACGCCATAAAGCAGTCGGTCTCTGCCCTCCAATATTGCTGCCAGTTTCAGGGCCGCTATCTAGAAGGAGCCAACGCCTGGGCTGAAGCGATTGCGATGCTGTCCGGCCTGGAACCGACTGAGCCGGTCAATCACACGTTGGCCGAGGTGCTGGTCTGGTGGAGTTGGCTGCTCATCCGTTTGGGACAACTTGACCAGGCGGAAGCGGCGCTGTCGCGCTGCCTTACGCTTTATCAACAGCTTAACGTGCCGCCCGTACCCGGTTATGGCACCGATCCGGCTCTGCCGTTGAGTCTCATCGCCACGATCCGGAGCGACTACGACACCGCGATTTACTATGGCGAGCAAGCCCGCCACAAGGCGGAAGCCCATTATCACGCCCACAACCTGTGCCAGGCCCATTACGTGCTGGCCAGCGCCACTTTGGGGCAGGGGCGCTATCGCCTTGCGCAAGAGCACGCCCAGCGGGCCTTAACCATTGCCCAGCAGATCGACGATCGCTGGTTCATTGCTTACTGTCTCAATGAGTTGGGTAAATCGGCACTGGCCTTGGCCGATTTGGTAACGGCACAGGAGCATTTTCAAGCCAGTTACGCTATTCGCCGCGAATTTGGGGATCCGCAAGGCATGGGGGTGGCGCTCAACTATCTGGGCGAAACAGCCCTGCGGCAGCAGGCCTTTGATCGCGCCCAGACCCTATACCAGCAAAGCCTGACGATTTATCAAAATCTTACCGACAAAGGCGGGCTGGCCACCGCGCATAAGGGTCTTGCGGCTGTCGCCATCGGCCAACATAATTTCCCGACGGCCGGACAACATCTGCAATATGCCTTACGCCTGGCCATGGAGATACACTATATGACCCTGGTCTTTTCCATCCTGAATACCACCGGCCAACTTTGGCTCACAGCCGGTCAGCCGGAGCGCGGCCTGCGTCTTATCGTTTTTGTACGGGATCATGCCAGCCACCGTCCGGCCCAGGATGAAGCACAGCAAATCTTGGATGCCTATGCAACTGCGACTCAAGAAATGCTAACCGAACTTCTAGCGACGGTTCAGGCTCAACTTAGCGGTCGCACGTTGGAGGATATCGTGCTTGAGGTTGTTGAAACCCACTATTTAACTTTGTAGATGGCAGCGATTCTCATTTTAAAGATAGATTG
>JAGRBZ010000077.1 GCA_020433805.1 Anaerolineae bacterium | reverse complement strand
GCTACCTCAACTGTGTAACTTATGGCCTGAGAGGCAACTTTCCACATGAGTTGAGGATTGACCGGTTGATCGACAGCACCATTAGCTGGTGCGGTTAAGAGGAGTGTGCCCGGTAGGCTCAGAAGGTTGAGTGTAGTCGGGATAGTGTGTGTGCTTGTCGGCGCGACGCCGGTTACCTCAACCGTGTAACTGCCGTTGAGACTGGCTGTATTGGTGACATTAAGCTGACTGGTAGCGGACGGCGTGACGGGATTGGTACTAAAATTTAGGTTCGCTCCGGTGGGTTGACCGCTGGCGCTTAAGGTTACCGAGTCAGAAAAGCCTAAGTTGGACCCCACCGAAATGGTATAAGCACCGCTATTGGGTGTGCAAATGTTGAGCGTCGTTGGGGTAATATCTAAAGTGAAGTCAGACGATTGGTTTGTGCCGTCAAGCGTTGTCGCGTCGGTATTGAGTGGGTCGAGCCAATCTTTCAAGCGTGTGGCGGCGGTTCCCCCGCCTTCCCACGAAATCGAGAGACGCCCGTACCAATCGGAGCTGTTATTGCCGCAGGCTGCATAGCCGCCATGCAATTGGCCTACAACATGTCCATCCGGATTAAAGAGAGGGGAGCCGGAAGAACCCCCTTCTGTTGTGCCCAAATCCCAATCGATTATTCTAAGATGCGAGCCGTCGCCCGGAGATGCTGTGTCGTTATATGAGGTTGTTGAGAGGGGATCATTTTCAATGCTGATGCGCTTTTCGTCGGTGCCGGGATGGTGAATCGTTACGGCACTTGATGGTGTCGCCGGACTGTTGTCCCAACCGGCCCAGTAGGCGTCCACGGCAGGATCGACCGGATCATCCAACTCGACCAGCGTGAAATCGGAGGGTGTGTAAGTAGCTCGGAGAATAGCACCACTGTTGAATTGAGAGAGGCTGCCATCGCCGGGGGCACCACTGGCAACACCGTCGGGTGTTCGACAAGTTGAGTTTTCATAGTTCCAGTAGACGACCATAGAGGCCACATTAGAGCTATTAATGCCGCAGTGCTCGGCGGTTAAAAAATAAGGAGTCAAATCTTGTGCGGTGTTGTTCAACAAAGAGCCGGAGCAGGATAACGTCCCGCCCAGTGAGTAGACAGCCACCGAGCGAATTTCATCACGCCAGCCATCGGCCTCTGAGCAAACGACATCGACATTGCAACTGCCGGATTTGTCGATAGAAGATCGGCCAAATTCAACGTAGCCATGGTTGACCGAAGTTAATGTCAACACCAGTTGTGGGGCTGTTGCTGCCGGTATGGTCACTTCGATAATGATGTCGTCCGCCTGGATAAGCGGTGTCCATAACTGCCCGTGCGCAGCGTTGTCAGCCTCTGTGAAGGGACCGATGCGCTGATCGGCATTGGGTGTGTAAAGCCACAATTGTCCACCGGGCGGCATTTGATAATGCGTGAAACCAAAATTGAGGGAAAGCGCTTGCGACGAGATCACCCGCAAGCGCCATCGTAACGTATATGGGTCAAGCTGCTCCCAGGTACCGTGGGTTGATGGCGATACTTTGAGCGGGATTGGTACGGCAAAGCGGAGTGGAGCGTCCGGTCGGCCGCGCTGCCTATCCTCACGCCGTAATTTTTCGACATCGACTGGAGGTAGCCTCAAAACATCAATATGGCTTAGGGGGTGTCTTCCCTGTCTTAAATTTCTCAAAGAGGGAGCTTGAGCCTGGCTGGGAGATTGCAATGCTAGAAAAATTAGCAACCCAATGAAAAGAACTAAGATCCATAACGTAAATAATCTGTTCAACGTTCTAATTCACACGATGGTCAGGGCTGGTGAGTAGTCTATGATTTAAGGAGAGTGCCGCAATCCCTTGAGATGATACCAACAATGAAGATCGCATTTATTTGTAGTAAGCCTTTTAAGGCTGGGTCATCGCTAAAGCGTTTACTATAAGCTTTTATACTCAAAAAAGTATATCGACCTGATAATTTTGATAATATATTAGCTAGCAGTATTTCTGTTGAGAAAGCTTAAATTGTTATAGCTTGGTTATGGGCCTTAAGATTGCTTCGATTTTCAAAGGTTACCCAACATAGGTAAACAAAAGGACACAATATAAACAAACAGTAAAATAACTGCCACTACTTTTACTCCAGTGGACGAATCGGAGTCATTTAATACAATAAGCGTCCATAACGGTGTTATGAATATAAAAGTAAATAATTTCACAGCAAACGATATATTCCGCTTTTTGCGTTTATTGGATGTAACAGGATTCTGTTGCTTTGATAAATCCCGTCTACAGTAACGGCAGACAACAGCTTCGATACGAATTTTTTCTGCACAATAGGGGCATTTTTTTGTAGCAACTTTGGATTTTTGAGATGATTTTTGTAATGGTTTAATTGATATTGGTTTTGCTGTTATCCTGTCTGATGTGGATGACTCTGATTGTGCTAGTGTTAAACTTGCTTCTTCAATTTGTTTGCTTGACGTTAATTTCTTAACAGAACCAGGCTTTGTAAAACTTATGTCCTCTATAGATGGTATTAAAAGGGGGGTAGATCCGGAGTGCCCAAGGGTTGGTGTTGTCTCGAACTGCGCCAATCCCTTCTTTGCCAACTCATTGTTTGGATTTATTTGCAATACACTTTGGAAACATTTCTTTTTTTTATGAGGCTCATCTAGTACCGAAGCCATCCATAACCAAGCTATTTCGTTACTTGGATTCGATTTTATTACTTCTGCCAAGATCCTTTGTCCGGTTGTCTTGTCACCTGATTTTATGCTAGTAATTGCTTGCTTTAGTTTGTTGTTAGGCATTTGGTGTCCTTGTCTTGGATAAAATCCAAGCAACTTCTAATATCCTTTAATCCTTCTGCATGACCAATCAGCTGGACTTAATTCAACTACCTTTAGAGTTGTGAAAGTTGGGTCAGCGAAATGAAACGCAATTGGTTCGCCAAAAACGGTGTAGGCTAAACAATTTCCCATAGTTGTTGCAAACCAATATGGTTCAGACATCTCATCTTTTTCAATACCAGGGACAAAAATGAATTTTACGTGAAACTGTTCCTCAGCATAATCAATTTGTACTGACACCGGGTCATTTTGTCGGCTAGTACTAAAATAACCGATTTCTGTAAGAAAGATACCCACCTCTGCGGCTACATCTTTATGAACTCTACTTGTGTAGTAAACTTCACCGCCGTTATAGTCTAATCTTTCCCCGTAAGGAAAAAATATTGTGATGAGACTCCCAAGTAGTGGTAAACTGACAAATCCTATAAAACCTGTAAAGACCACGATGGCAAAGATGTGAGAAATCGTTTTCCCGACAGAATATTGACTGGAGAGCTTATCCTCAGTCTTAATAGGAATATTGAGTGTTGAAAACCGCTTTGGAGTTGACGATTGCATTAACTCCCTGCCACAAAAGCGACAGATTATAGCTTCTACCTTGATTTTTTCAGCACAATATGGACATTTTTTAAATTCACTTTTGAGTTTGGACTTTCTTTTCTCAAGAGAGGTGGATTTTTTATAAGAAGTTATTTGAGATTTAGGTAACTTGGTCTCCGAAGTTCTATCTGATTTTCTTTGACTCTCCTGACTGAATTCGATTTGTTGGAATTGGGCGACCCTTCGCTGTGCTATTTCATTATCTGGATTAATTTTCAAGACTTGTTTGAGACATTGACATTGTTTGTCGAAATCACCTATAACACTGGCCAGATATAACCAAGCCATTTCGTGTTGTGGTTTTTGTTTTAAAATTCGACTTAATACTTGCCTAGCCTCTTTCTTATTCCCAACTTGAATGGCTTTGATTGCCTTTTCTAATTCATTATCAGGTGACATTGGTTATACTTTGTAAATTGGGCTATATTCTACAATCGCTAGTAAACTATCAAAATTAGGTGGCAGAATTATTTGTCACTATTTATTCCGGAGCAATGGTCAGGGTTTGGTTAACCTCTATACCGGTTCGCGTGGTGACTGAGCCGTCTGGCCATTCAATGCGGAGTTCATCGATTAGTTGGGCGTCGCCCAGGCCAAAATGGGCTGATAGCTCACTTTGCGATAGATAGTTATCACAGCCAACGATGTCACGATAGTAGGTTTTGTCATCAATTGTGATCCGGACACGGCTGCCGAAACCATTGGGAGCAAGGTGTTTATGAGCGCTCGTATTGAGGAAGACACGCAGCCAGTTGGTGCCGGAGCCGTTCAAATCGTTGCGATACAAAAAGAGCGACTCATTGAGGGTGGTGACGACCATATCCTGATCACCGTCATTGTCATAATCAAAATTGAGCAATCCCCGACCATCAAGGGCGTGGTCGAAGCCGGTTGCTTGGGCCACCTCTTCAAACATGGTGCCATGATTGAGCCATAGTTTTGAGGGTTCATTACGATAGGCCGGTAAATCTTCCCAGCCATTGGTTTCTACCAGGTCTAGAAGTCCGTCGTGGTTGAGATCAACGGCAATAGCGCCCCAGCCCCAGCCGCCATCGTTGACGCCGGTTGTTTCAGCCGCCTCAATAAATTTTTTGCCTTGGTTGAAATAAAGCTTGTTGCCGTCACCTCGACCGGAATATTCATTGTCGAAAATGGCGGTTGCATACCAATCGAGGCGACCATCGTTGTTAAAATCGCCCACTGTCGAGCCCATGCCGCTCCACTCCATACCGGCCCCCAACTGTTTTCCGGATTCGGTAAAGCTGCCGTCGCCGTTATTGACGAAATAACGGCTTGTACCAAAATCGGCTACCAATAACAGTTCCGGATTACGATCACCATTCATATCGGCAAAGCAGGGAGAGAATCCCCGAATACCATTATCGATGATGCCGGCTTGAGTGGTCACGTCAGCAAATGTGCCATCGCCGTTATTCTGAAACAGGCGGTTTCCGTGCGAGTCTTTTCGCCAACCGGTTACAAAGAGATCGAGGTCGCCATCCAGATCGTAGTCGCCGAACGCAGCACCAAAACCATCAGCCATTGTGGGACTGGTCTGGTTAACCCCAGCTTCTTCAGCTACATCGGTAAATGTCAAATCGCCATTATTGCGATACAGTCGGTTTTGGCCGGGCCCCATAAAACCTAGTGGGCCAAAGCTGGTCACATAAATATCCAGCCAGCCGTCTCCATTGTAATCACCTACAGCCGCGCCGGAGCCAACGTGTAGTTCGGCCATGCCCGCCGCTTCGGCCTTGTTTTCAAACGTGCCGTCACCTTGGTTGATGAATAAGCCGTCGAATTCAAGCCCTCCGCCGATAGCAAACAGATCCTGCCAGCCATCATTGTTGAAATCTCCGGCCACAGCTCCACCCATCATCGTCGCCCCATCATCTTTGCGGTGCAGGGCAATTGTGTGGGTTAAATCGATATTCGCGGCGGTGGTTTGGTTAGAAAATTGGAGACCATTTGCAAATGATACCGCTGGTGATGCGGAACCAAATGGGGCGGCATCATCTACATCCGTGGAGGTCACGGTTGGTGTTACCGTGGCAAACACTATCGAGGATTGTGTTTGCGGTGCAGTCTGCTGACTACAAGCGGCGAGAAACAGTATCAGAATCAAAAGGAAGTGTGATCGCATAGTGATATCCCGGTCCTTATATTTTTTTGAAAGTGGTTTAGCCTCTTAATAAATTCTATGGGATGATGGATGATAGATCAAGTGTTGTTGCGTGTCTTAAAATTGCGATGTACTTGACTTGGCTTTTGGGCTACGGTTATAATGAATATACAGTCAGTCATACCGTATCTCTTCAGATATTGCAATACACAGCAATCCTCACTCTATTCACTAATCCGTATCGGATTGACAGAGTTCAAAGGACACCAATACGCTCTACATACACCCAACACAATATCATCTCAAATATTGATGCGAACCGCTTTGGTGATTATGCCTTTAAAGTGTGTTCGTGGCCGACTCTCTCGTAAATGGAAAAGTTATCAGATTTCATGTTTGTCTCTGTAAGGATTAGCCGCCCGCTGATTTCCTTGCCCCAACGTACAAAAAATAGGTAGGATCAATTACTCAGAACTGCTGTTTTGTTCCGTACTATCAAGCCGGCAATTTTAAGTCATAAGCTGGTCTAAACCCAATTACAACATCATATTTCAACCAACGCATTAAGGCTATCAACGAAGTAGCTACAGTTACCCGCTACACATAACTATTCTATCTTGAAATACCACGCAACCCATTACAATCTACGGAGGTTCATCCATGCGAACACAATTACGTTTTTTCTCGATTTTACTTTTTTTGGCGGTTACGATGCTTGTACGTTATTCGGTGGCAATAGCGCAAGATTTGGGAGAAGGGTCGGTAGCCCAAGTCAATATTGGTTCCTCATCGATTACTTGGGAATCAAAAGTGAGCAATGACGGTATGGTACTCAAAATTTCGGGGCCGAACGACTTCTACTTTGAGCAAGAATATGGGGTCGGTAAAAACCCTTCGTTTCGTTTCTCAGACAAAGCGAATGGTTCCTACACATACGAGTTGAAAACCATACCAACTATCAGCAAGCAGGTGAAGGAAGCGTTAGCCTCCGTTACAGAAGAAAATCGTTATGCCGTAGAAAAACAGCTACGAGAGGCCGGCAAACTGCCCGAGTCGCAAAGCCAGTCTGGTGCTTTTTTTATAAGCAATGGGGCTGTTGTGAATAATGATGCCGACGAAGTAGACCCCAATAAAGATATTCAACATCTTGACGATGTAATCGCTAACTTTAGCCTCTGTGTTGGAACGGACTGCGTTAACGGTGAAAACTTCGGATTTGATACTATTCGCCTCAAGGAGAATAATCTGCGGATTCATTTTGATGATACCAGTAACTCGGGGAGCTTTCCCGCGAATGACTGGCGGATTACGGTTAATGACTCAATCAATGGTGGAGAGAGTAAATTTACAATTGATGACGCCACTGCGGGAAGAACTCCCTTTACCATTAGAGCGGGCGCACCAAGTAATTCTCTATACATTGATAGTGCCGGGGATGTTGGTATGGGTACATCGAATCCCGTGGTTAATGCTCATGCTGTTGACGGCAATACCCCCACGGTACGCTTAGAACAGGACGGTTCTAGCGGCTTTACCCCTCAAACCTGGGATGTCGCCGGTAACGAGGCGAATTTCTTTATTCGCGATGTGACAAATGGCTCTAAACTTTCTTTCAGGATACGTCCGGGTGCCCCAGAGTCCTCTATTGATATCCAAAATGATGGAGGGATTCACTTCAACGGGAGCGGTAACTTTGGTTTTGGAACAACTACCCCCCAAAGAAAAATGCACATCATTGGATCAGATGGTAAAGTCAGTTCTTTTCCATCCAGTTTGGGGGGTAAAGATGCTTTTATTGTTGAAAATAATGGTAATGTTAACATCGGTCTCATTACCGGATCAACGGGTGCATCGGCTCTCAAGTTTTACAGAGATGGTGCTGCTGGCTTTGTAGGCTACATTAATTATGACAACACCAAAAAGACAATGGATTTCTATGTCGAAGACAATGGGTCCCTCATGCAACTGAATTCTTCTGGAGACTTAAGCCTAAGCGGAGCTTTGAGCCAAAACTCAGACATCAACGCCAAAATGGATATTATTCCCGTAGATAACCAAGAGGTACTGGTTCGCCTCGTTGAAATCCCCGTTTCTACCTGGAGTTATAAAGATGATGGCGCTGATATTCGCCATATGGGCCCTATGGCGCAAGATTTCTACGCTGCGTTTGAGTTAGGCCAGGATGATCGCCATATTTCGCCGTTGGATACTAGCGGTGCAACTCTGGCCGCTGTTCAGGCGCTGTACGAGTTGTCTCAAGAAAAAGATGCCCAGATTGCAGAGCTCGAACAGCAAAATGAAGCGCTGGAAGCTCGACTGGAAGCTTTAGAAGCAATTGTGTCGGAGTTGGCGAATGAATAGACAGAGTTGTTGCCTCAAAATTTTCCGAAAACGGTGCGCGCGCAATAGAATAATGCCTGGTGCATTTATCGGCGCTATCGCTAGCTTGATACTTGGCGTTCTTGTCGTTGTTGCTCCGCAGACCGTTATTGCGGAGGCTGGATATGCAATCATTGCGCCAGCGGACAGTGCCGGTATAACCTTACCCGTGAGCCAAGCATCTGCTTCAACCGAATTGTGGACTTTGGGCTTTGTTGTTGAAGGCCAACCAACCTACAATGACATCATTGGCCGTATTCTCGATAAAGCAGTCTTTCGCTCCTATCGCGATAGCGACATCTACTACATGTTCCCGGCAGCGGGTAGCTTGCCAACTATCAAATCTGCACGCTTCAAAATTGTCGATAAATCTGGCACTTATGGCGGTGGCGTCGATTTAACGCTAGGCATTTTCGACAGCGAGAGCGGTGATATACAGCAAATTGTTGCTACGGCTGATGATGATTGGTTGTCGAGTAAAGAAGGAAGTTGGGTGTCGATGTTGCTAGAAGACGCCGAGGCCCAGGTCGGTCCAGATGAATTTTTGGCCTTCCACTTTCATCTTAGGGGTGATGCAGGCGGTGATCTAGACGTCCGTCCTGAGTTTGAAGTCGAAGTAACCCAGCCAACAATTGAGGATTTAATTGAAGCAGATATTATTAGTGCCGATACGATTGCTTCGTTAACGGGCCTCTCAACCGTGACCTCTACTCAGGCACTCTCAGCAACGGTGCCTCAACCTTCTAAAGAGATTTGGCGTGCCGGGTTTACAGTAGAAGGAACGGCACGTTACGAAGCCGCCAAAGGGCGATTGGTCGATACGGTGGCTGCGGTTCGCTCTGATCGATCTGTCTCCGATATTTATTATCTCTTCCCCGCAACGCCTACAAAACTTGTTACCATTCTATCGGCAAAATTCTCTATTTTAGAGAAAACCGGCTTGTATGATGGTGATGTAAAGCTGTCGCTTGAAATCTATAGTGCTGATGGAGGGTCGCCTCGTCTCATCTCTACGGAAACTATCGATGTAACAGAAGTTGAGACAAACAAATGGATTTCTATTGGCTTGTCTTCAATACCTGCGTATGTAAATCTTTCCACAGACGATTATTTAGCCGTTCATTTTGAATTTAAAAATGGGAGCAGCGGCGATTTTGATGTACGTCCGATGTTTGAAGTTGAAACCGCTTTTATTGAAGTGGAGGGTACTGACAAGCTGCCAAACGCACCTCAGATTTATGTCCCCATCTTTGCCAAGTAGGTAACACAAAGAAAATACCGTTGCGCATGGTTGCTTACAGGAGTAATCGCTAAAAAGACCCGTTCGGCTAACGAACGGGTCTTTTTTATAGCAGTTCAATTACTCAATTTTGTGAACGCACTGAAAACAGTTTCTTTTCAGTGCGTTCATTCCAACCAGGTGTTTACTGATCTAACCGCCGCTCTGCCCTGGTTGTCCTAGTTCGTTATCGTCTGGTCGGCAAACCGGATATATCCAGCAGCGACTGCCGGGCGGGCGAAACTTTGCCTAACGCTGTGGTTGAACTAGTTGGCCCAAACACATTGTTGCTTTCATTGCTTTCCAGTACAGCCCCATAACTAAATAACCCAATAGAATCGACTTGTCCGTAGAGTGTGGTATTGGCCGCCGAAGGGGGGATGCCCCCGCCATAGTAAGGACTGGACAGGGTTAAGGTTACTGTACCGCCGACCGCGATAGGCACGCCGCCATTGTCTACACTCAACCCCCAATACACATCACCTAATTGGTTGAGAACTGGGGCCGAAGTTGTGTAATATACATCAACCCAGAAAGCATCTGTTACCGCCGCATTCCCTTGGTTTTGAATAACCACAGTCACATCGTTGGTGTTGGCTGTTAACGAGGTAATGATTAAATCGGGAGCGAAGATGGCCTTTTTTAGAGTAACAGGTAGATAAATGTTAAAAAACGGTTGGCTGACGTTAATTGCCGTGTTGTTGCTGTTATTTACCTCATTCGATGCGCTGACAGTGGCCGTATTGGTAATGGTCGCTGTTGAAATAATCATCGTCGCCGTAATGTTGTAAGTTACGGTAGCCCCTGCCGGAAAGGCTCCGATAGATTCGCTGATAGACCCCGTCCCCGTAGCGTTGGGGCAACTAATACCGGTACAGGTCCAAGCGAAAGCCGATATGCCATTAGGAATGGTATCAGAAATAACGACCGAAGGGGCTTCCACAACACTATTATTTACGGTTAGGGTATATCTAATGCTATTATTGATCTCATCTCGTACGCTACTCTTGGTGATAGCGAGATCATATGAAATCACCATGAGAGAATCTGTAGCTGTACCACTATTTCCCAATGATGAGGTTAAATTTCCCGAGGTATTAACATGTGTTCCTATACTACTGCTGGTAACCTCTACCTGAACCGTACATGAGCTTGCTGTCGAAACCGTACCGCCGGAGTAGCTAACAACACCGCTACCGGCGACAGCGGTTATTGTTCCCCCAGTACACGTTGTACTGGCATTGGCTGGTGTGGCGATGACAACCCCGGCGGGTAAGTTATCTGTAAAATCCAAATTTGTTGCAGATGTTGTACTGCCAGATTGTTGATATTGAAGGTAAGGGTACTGACATTACTGGCAACGATCGTACTGGGGCTAAAGCTCTTATTAAAGGTGGGTTGGGGTGCAACGATTAAGGTGTCGGATGCTGTGCCGCTGCTACCACTGCTTGATGTTAAATTCCCTGTAATGTTATTGAGAGAACCCACGGCTGTACCAACCGTGTTAACCTCAATAGTACAAGATGATCCGGCTCCGACCGTACCGCCGGAGTAGCTAACAACACCGCTACCGGCGACAGCGGTTATTGTTCCACCACTGCATGTTGTACTGGCATTGGCAGGCGTAGCGACTTTTAGGCCGGCTGGCAAGCTATCCGTAAAGTCCAAATTTGTTGCAGTTAGCACACTGGCGCTATTGTCAATAGTAAAGCGGAGGGTTGTGGTAAGGTTAAGTCCAATAGCATCGGGGCTAAAGCTTTTGGTCCAAGTTGGCGGCGGTTCAACTGTCAGGGCAGCGCTGGCCGGGTCAGCCACCACGAGACCTGATGCTGAAAGGTTGCCTGTCGTGTTGGTGTACGTCCCCGCACTCGTTGTGGCCGGCACCTGTAAGGTAACACTGAAGGTACATGAACTACTAGGCGATAGTGTACTATTTGATAAGGTTACTACCGATGTTCCGCTTAGGGTCGAGCCGCTCCCGCACACATCATTTTTGGGTAAATCAGTGGCCACCAGGCCCGAAATAACCGATTCCAAACTATCGGTAAAGACCAGTTGGCTTTGTATAGTGTTCGTAGCTACGTTTTGAAGGGTGAAGGATAAAATTGGGGTACCGGTGGCTGTGGTTGGCCCGTTAAATAATTTGCTAAAGTTGACAGCATTAACAATAAGATTATCTGAGGCGGCATTGCCTGTAACAGAAAGGCCACCAATAGTCCCGGAAACATCACTGGTCGTATTGGTATATTCGCCTACCGTGGTCCCGGTCGGTATTTGAAGGGTAGCCCTAATGGTACATTCCGCAGATGCAGCAAGGCTGCCGCCACTAAAACTCAACGTGTCCGTGCCGACTCCACCCACTGACCCGCCACACGTATTTGATATCAGGCTGTCGAAGGTTAAGCCCGAAAGTGTGGTATCGAGATTATCACTAAAAGCAATGCTGCTGGCTGCTTGGGTAACATCCAAATTGGTCAGCGTAAATTCAAGGGTGACGGTATCGCCCGGTTTAACCGGATCATCGGTGAAAGACTTGGTCAGTTGCAGTCGGGTGCTGTCTACATCCAATACATCCGTAGCCGCGTCGATAGTGATGCCGCCCCCGCTCTGGGTGGCACTCAAATTGCCGGTGATATTATCGTAAGAGCCATCCGCAGTCCCGGCGGGCACCAGAACGGTAAGCTCGATGGTACAGGTGCTTCCGGTGGTCACGCTGCCGCCGCTATAGCTGAGAGATGTCGGCCCGCTCATCGTTCCCCCACAGGTATCTGTGTCGGGAGGTAGTACAGCCGTTAGATCCGGCACGCCCGGTAAGACAGCAGCCAAATTATCGCTGAAGCCGATTCCGGTCGCATCATCGGTGGGGTGAATATTCTCAATCGTGAAGCGCAAGGTCGTTGTATCGCCGGCAATAATCGGGTCATCGAGAAACTCTTTGGTGAAAACCAAGCCGGCCACCTTAAGCACATCGCTAGCCGCGGCCGAGGTTACCGCCAGGCCACTAACGGTGGCGCTGACGCCGCTAGTATTATTGGTAAAGTTGCCTGGGGCGGACAGGGCAGGTAAATCAAGCGTAACGCTAAACGTACAGCTTTCACCGGGCGTCAGGATGCCGTCTTGCAAGGTTAGGACGTCGCCTGGAGCCGTCAGTGAAGAACCCGCGCCACAGGGCGGATCGGGCGACGGTGGCAAGTTCACGGTCAAACCGGCCACCCCTAAGGCATTTAAGTCATCCGTAAAGCTAATGTCGGTCGCATCTGTGGGGGCTTCTGCGGAATGTTCAAGGGTGAATGAGAGAGTGACGGTGCCGCCGGGCGCGACCGGATCGTCGGTGAACTCCTTCACCAAGCTGGGGGCGGCGACGATGGTGAGGATGTCGGTGGCAGCAGTGGTGCCCGTAGGTGTGGCTGTAAGGTCGCTTGTGGTGTTGACGTAGTTGTTGGCAGGGGTTCCGGCAGGGACATCTAGCACGACGTCGAAGGTGCATGAGTCGCCAGCCGTGCCTGCTTTGGCCAGATTGCCGCCGGTGAAGTTTAGCTGGGTTGGATCAGGCGGCAAATTCGGGAACGGTGGCGATGGCAGGGTATCGTTGGGATCGGGGATGGTCAGTAGGGAGCCCCCTCCGCAGGGGTCGACGAGCGGATCCGGATCCAAACCGCCCGCGTCGACGAGACCGTTCGCGGCAAGGCCGGGCAGTGCTCCGGCGCGATTATCTCCGGTACCGCCAATGTCGTCGGTGAATTCGATGCTGGTCAAGGCTGATATGGGGTTGGTGTTTTGGATGGTAAACCGCAGCGTCACCGTACCCTCACCGGTCGCCGGATCATCAATGAACTCCTTGGTAAAGATCGGCGCAGGATCGATAAAAAGCTTATCCGAGGCCATATTGCCCACCACGGGTGAGCCACCAACCATACCTGTAACCGTGCTGGTGGTGTTGGTGTAGCTTCCCGTAGTGGCACCGGCCGGCACAGACAGGCTGACCTCGATGGCGCAGGAGCCTTCCGTTGGAAGGCTGCCGCCACTAAAACCGATGGTCGTACCACCGACGCCCGACACGGAGCCGCCGCAGTCGTTAGACAGCAGGCTGCTAACGGTGAGGTCCGGCAGGGCAGGGTCGAGAGTCGTGAGGTCGTCGGTGAAAGCGATGGCGGTAGCGCCGTCTGTCCGACTGAAATTGGTCATCGTGAAGACCAGCGTTGTGTTGCTGCCCGGAGGCGTAGGATCATCAATGAAGGTTTTGATCAAGGCGAGCGGGGTGACGGTGACGTCGAGGGTGGCGCTGGCTTTGCCGCTACTATTAACAGAATCACTTATTAGATCGTTTGAGACATTATCGAGCAAGCCGGTGCCGGTGGCGACCACATCGACGGTGACGGTACAGGTCGCCCCGGCCGACAGCACCTCAGCCCCACCTGCGGTACTACCATTAGCATCGAGGATTATAACGCTGCTTCCGGGGGAGGCGATAAGCGCCGTGTTAGGAGCGGATGTGCTGATGCAATCGGTGGAGGCATCGGAAGGGTCGGCAACTACCATGCCTGTCGGCAAATTGTCGGTGAAGTCCAAGCTGCCCACTGGCGAGCCGTTGGCGCTATTGTCGACGAGGAAGGTTAGGGTGCTGCGTCCACCTAAGGGAATGGAACTGGGTGCAAAGTTCTTGCTAAATCCTGGTCGATCATTGGCAACAGTGAGATCGTCTGTTGCAGTGCCACTATTTCCGGCACTCGACGTTAAATCTCCGGAGATATTACTGTGGGTTCCCGTAGTGCTGCTCGTGACATCAACCGATACAGTACAACCGCTAAAAGCGCCCAGGGACGCATCACTGAAAGTAATCGTTCCCCCGCCGTCCGGAGCGGTAACTATGCCGTCGGTACAGGTTGTGGACGCGTTGGCCGGATCGGCAATCGTTACTCCGGCGGGTAGATTATCCGTAAATGCTAAATCCGTGATCGGTGTAGCATCTCCATTTGTTATTGTAAAAATGAGAGTACTAACACTACCGGGGCCTATTGTGCTAGGAGTGAAGACTTTCGAGAATGATGGAGGCGTAGCCAACGGTGCGGCGATGACCGGCGCTGAGAGGAGAAATATAAACAAAACAGTAAGGGAAATGACAAGCTGTCTAACTCGAGTCTGCATGAGGGGGAACTCCTTGTCGATTGAGATGATGAGATTGCGTTTGATGATATAATGTTTGTTTAAAGTGTCGTGATGTGCTTAGTGCCTCATCACCAGATAGGTCCAATGGGTGATCAGCGTTGTGAGGCTATTAGTTTTTGCATGAGGGTGTATCTTCAATTGATTATTTTCTAAGCGGCATGAATTTATCGGCGTTTCTGCTGGATAGGATACGTAGAATTATGATAAAATGAGGCTAAATATCTACTTGGTCATAAATTTGAGGTACTACAGCCGTTTTAACAAAATCTCCCATACTCCCATTATATCCACCTGTAACGAAATCACAAGGATTAAAATTGAACAAACCGGTTCGATTTTAATTTGCATTTATAATCAATTTGGTCATTATTCCAATTCTCCGTCAGACAACTTCCTGATAAAATTTTTCTCCTCCTTCCAGAGAATTTCGGCGTTCGAGATAAAATTTGCTTTATCTTAAAGCCTGAGGTACGATTTATCGCTAGCATCTTGCTAAGTAAACAATACCTATCATATATCTATACAAATATAGAAGTAATATAAATACTATTGCTGTCAGATAGAGCAATCTGCTCTATTCTTTCTGCTCTTAGCTTAGACTAAGGGCTAAAATCCACAGAAAGGAGGTGCTGACTGACATGCGAAACTATGAACTTGCGTTCATCATATCGCCAAATATTGATGATGAGGGCGCCACAAATGTCGTAGAAAAAGTCTCTGACTTTGTCAAGGCTATCGACGGCGAAGTGGCGTCTGTTGATGTCTGGGGCCGGCGAACTTTGGCTTACCCCATCAACAATCATCGAGAAGGAACGTACGTGCGTTTAGAGACGAAAATGCCGCCGGGGTCACTTGATGACTTAGAGCGCAATCTGAAGTTGTCGGAAGATGTGATACGTTATTTGTTGATAAATATGGATAGTTAATTAGGCGGTGTGAAAAATGGGACGAGGTCTAAATAAAGTTATGGTAATCGGCAATATGGGGAGAGATCCGGAAATGCGTTACACACCTTCCGGAAAGCCGGTTACTTCATTCAGTTTAGCCTCCAGCCGGTCTTGGGTTGCTCCGGATGGAGAACGTCGAGAAGAAACCGAATGGTTTAACGTCGTTGCGTGGGGAGGTTTGGCCGAAATTTGTAATCAGAAATTGTTCAAAAGCCAACAAGTCTACGTTGAAGGGCGATTGCAAACCCGAAGTTGGGAAGATGATAACGGTCAACGTCATTTTCGAACCGAAATCGTTGCCAGCGATATGATTATTTTAGGGCCAAGAGATAGAAATAAGCTCAAATATAATAATGGTAACGGCAACGATTATGAAGACGAAGAAGATGATGTCTTCTCGAAGTACCCGGACAACTAACAAAGCATCATGTATCAATCTCAAATTTTACATCTCGAACTTGAATAGTAGGAGATTTTGAACTCGTGGAAAACAGAGAAAGTAATCAAGATAACAGAGGTGGGGGGCAACGCCAACGTTCGTACCAGCGAAATAGTGGTGGTGGTGGACGTCGTCCGTCATCGCGTTTTCGAGGAAGACGCCGTCGTGTATGTGCTTTCTGCGCCGATAAAACCAAAGTGCTTGACTGGAAAAAAGCAGATGATTTACGGCGCTACGTAGGCGACAGTGGCGAAATCTTGCCTCGGCGCAAAAATGGTTTGTGCGCCCGGCATCAGCGTAGTATGGCTGTGGCTATCAAACGGGCACGCCATTTAGCGTTGCTACCGTACACCAATGATCATATTCGGATTATGAGCAACGGTTAAATAGCTTTCGTTCATAATCGCACTGAATTTCTTAGCGAGCGACCCCTTGGGGTCGTTTGCTATTTTTGTTATGCAATAGTTACGCAGTTTACGCCCAAAATCTCGATTTGATTTCGACCGAATGAGGAGAATTATGGCCAAAAAAGATGTCCAATCTTCTAGAGAGCCAACGCGCCGGCAAGTAGCGCGCTCTAGAAAAGAACGCGAACAATTACGATTACTATATATGGGATTGGGAGGGGTTGGAATCTTAGTGTTGCTTGTTCTGGCATATGGGTTGATTCAGAATTTTGTGATAGAACCAAATTCGCCGGTGGTCGTTGTCAATGGTGAAGAGATCATCACCAGAGATTATCAGGACCGGGTTCAGTATGAGCGCTTCCTGCTTGATACGCAGATCCAGCAAATTCAGCAACAACTTGCCGGACTGCCTCCTCAAGAAGAGGAGGAGGATCAATTTACCCAGTTAATGCGTAATCAATACCAACAGATGGCGCAGCAGGTTTTACAACAGCGTGCAGTCCTTGATCGTCAGACGGTTGATACCATGATCGAGGATAAACTGGTGGCTGCTGAAGCAGAAGCGCGGAGCTTAACCGTTTCCGATGATGAAGTTACCGAAGCCATTAACCGTATTGTAGCCCGTCAAGAAGGCGGTTTGACGGCCGCATCGGCCTCAGAAACCGGCACGGCGGTTGCCGAGGCCTCAGCCACTGCTGCTTCTTGGACACCGACACCCACCTTTACGCCTTCGCCAACGCTCACCGTAACCATAACGGAAGAGATTACCCCAACGGCTACCCCGGTTGATACGCCAACGCCCGCACCGACACCTACCCTAAATGTTATTCCTGAAGATGATTTGGCAACGCAAAGGCAAGAATGGTTTAACACACTAGCCGACACGGTTGGTATTGATGAAACCACGTATCGAAGCTACATTGCCAGCGCTCTACTAAAAGATAAATTGCGCGAAGCCCTTGGAGAAGAGGTGCCGGAGATGGCCGAACAAAGCCATGCCCGTCACATCCTCGTTGAGACGGAAGAGGAAGCCAACGAGGTGATCGAACGTCTTGAGGCGGGTGAGGATTTTGCCGACTTGGCGGAAGAACTTTCTCTAGACACGACAAGTGGTGTACAGGGAGGAGATTTAGGGTTTGTTCCAGCGGGTAGCTTTGTCGCAGCGGTTGATGAAGCCGTATTCACGCTGCCTATTGGTGAAATTAGTGAGCCAATCGAAACTCAATTTGGTTGGCACATAGTAGAAGTACTGGAACGTGAGGAACGTGAGCTATCGCCTGCTGACTACCGCCAGCGCCAGAGCCAAGCCTACAACGATTGGCTAAGCTCAGCTCGTATGGAAACAAACATTGAAGATCTTTGGACAAGTGACAAAGCTCCAGCCGATACATTTTTTGGCCAGAACCTATAACAAATTTCTTTAGTGTACTTAATTCCCACTTTGGATTTGTTGGGAGTTATGGTATAATCGGGTAGTCTTAAATACTAGCGAACACAGGTAGAGTCAATGGCTCCACAGAGTAATAGGGTTGTAGAACTAAGAATACCGAGTGAACTTGGATACGAGAAAATAGCCCGCGAAGCTGTGGCAACAGTCGCCCATCGACTGAATTTTACCAAAGAAAAGGTAGAGGACATTAAAACCGCAATTAGTGAAGCATGTACCAATGCTATTCGCTATGGAAGTGGTTCCGACGCCCGTATGAAGGTGGTGGTTATCCTCACTGCCGATGAAGATAAGCTCGATATTTTAATCAAAGACCCTGGTGCCAGCGGCGCGCCACCTATCGATATTGATATTCCTGATATTGATGGCATGGTCGAGGGAAAACGTCGACTGGGTGGAATGGGGCTATATATCATTCGAGAATTGGTTGATGAAGCCGGTTTTGTAGAAGCGGCTGATGATGATGAAGGTAATCAGTTTCGAATGGTTATCTATCGAGTTGAAGATACTAAAACAGAATCTAGCCCTGAAGCATCCGCCTCAGGTGCAGACAACGGAGGTTCACCATAATGAGCGAAGAAATTCAGGTCTCGGTTCGTGGGGAAGGTGATGTTACAGTTATAGATTTAATCGGTGATGTTACAACGTTTGCCGAAGAGGCGATCAACCAGGCCTATCAAAGTGCCTCCGCCGATGGTGCCAAGAATATTGTTTTTAACTTTCGGGAAAACGACTACATTAACAGCGCCGGTATCGCAATTTTGATAGGTGTTGTTACGGAAGCCCGCAAAAGAGATCAAAAACTGTTAATGACCGGACTGAGTGCCCATTTCCAAAAGATATTTCGTATGGTTGGTTTAACCCAATATGCCGATTTGCATCCAACGGTCAATGATGCGTTGGCCTCGGTAAACGGGGAAGCAACTGCTAACTAATCACAGCTTCAGTACATTAATTATTGGACACTAAAAAGCCACACATTTCGTGTGGCTGTTGTATTTCTCTTAAGAATTACTTAATCCGGCTTCATAACTTCTGCCAATACACGTGTGGCGTACGAGCCGGATGGTAACTCAAAAGCAATCATTAACCCGTTGTTCCACCCTATCTTAGGGTTTTTTACCGGAAAGCGATAGGGGCGACGCGCTCCGCTAATTTTTAGGCCCGGGATCTTAAAGTCTTCCGGTAAAAGATGATACTCCTCTAATAAAGCTTCTTCTCTTTGCCCCGGTCTGCCTTGAGCCTGCAAAGTTTTTGTTCCAAAAATAGGTCCGGCAGGGCTTATTTCAAAACTATCGGCTCTTGGTTGCTCTATAGCCGCCGACTCTACGACGAAGGCCGCACCTTTTTGATGAATATAAGCAATATCACCATCTTCGAGTTGGTCAATCCGCTCTACACGTTCGGCCAGCATCCTGTTAAAAAGATGTGCTTGAAATGCTGAGATGAAAAAGGTTTTAGTCTTTTTGTTGAGAGCCTGTAATGCCACGCTCACATCACCGTTCGCTTTGTAAATAGCCTCCAGAACATGCCGTTCATCGCTAAACTTACTGGGCCAGATAGCTAGAGCGTCGGTCCAATTTTCCTCATCAACTTGTTGTCGTGCGGCCTGAATGGGTACCGATTCATGAGTTTGAGGACGACCCAAAAATTCAGCTACGAACTCTGGTACATTATTTTGCATGATAAGCTGGCCTAACCGTCCTGTATTTCCCCGGTTGCCAAAGCGCTGTGAATCGAAGAAATTGGGTACACCTTTTTGGGCCAGTATATCAACTATGGCTTTCGCTTGCGGGATGGCTGTTTCATCGACATTGGTCACTCGTAGCTCAAACCGGTTTCCGGCTAGATGGCCTGTTTTTAACTTATTTCTATGGCGCTGGACCTCCAAAACCGTAACATTGGGGATGTTCAGCGCTTGAACCGCTTCTATAGAAACATTGTCTATTGAAAATGTTTGGCGAGTAACGGCTTGGGCATCTTTTAAGCCCGCATAACCGATAGAACGGGGCGAAATACCGAGAGCTTGTGCTATCTTTCTCGCCACAGCAGGGGTTGACAACCCGATTTTTTCAATCTTAACGTAGATATGTTGGCCTTGCCCAGAAGGAGTATAAAGGGGGATTTCTTCAACAAAAAAATCTTCGGGGGCCGCTTTTAATTGGCCCCCGATACCTGCATAGTCAGCGGTAAGATAAGTTAGATCCATTGGGGCGATTTACTCTTCCGGCACACTTTCTGTCGCTCTGCCAAAAACGGTACCGTCAGGCAGTGTTGTGCTGTCTAATCGGGCTTCCTCTAAATTGGCTTTCCACCATAACTTTCCGGGGTTAGCATCTTTTAAGTTCGCATTCCTTAAATTCGCCCCATCAAACTTAGCTCCGGAAATGTTTGCTCCGGTCAAGTTGGCCCCTTCCAAGTTTGCCCAGCGCAAATCTGCTCCGGTTAATTTTACAGCCCGAAGATTTGCACCTCGAAAATCTGCGCCGGTTAAATCGGTATTCGATAAATCAGCATATTTGAAATTTGCTCCACGTAAAACAGCGGCCTTGAAGCTGGAGCGGTTTAAGAGAGACTTCTCGAAATTACATTCCAATAACGTCGCACCTTCAAAATTGACGCCAATTAATCGGCGTTTTGAAAGGTTGTCAGCGTTAATGGTGACACCTCTGAAATCTTTATCGTTTCGGCTGTATCTTCTAATAATATCTTCTGCAGTTTTTTCGTTGCGTCTCATATCAACTCTATTTCACTTGATAGATTGCCTTAAAGAGCGGTCAAAATTTCAGGACCGTTGGACGTAATAGCAATCGTATGCTCAAATTGGGCCGAAAGCGTGCCATCTTTAGTGACCACAGTCCATCCATCGTCCAAGAGTTCCCATTCATAACCTCCAGCATTGATCATAGGTTCAATGGTAAAGGTCATTCCCGGTTTGAGTTTAGGGCCACGGCCAAGTTGGCGCACGTGAGAAACCGAAGGTGGTTCGTGGAGTGTCTTGCCCACCCCATGCCCTCCCCATTCTCTAACAACCGATACACCTTGGGTGTCTGCATAGTTATGAATATCCATACCGATATCGTTGAGGTAGTTGCCATATTTCGCCGCCTCAATGCCTACCCTCAGACACTCCTGTGCAACATCTAACAAGTTTTGGGCCTCGGTCGATATTTTACCAACAGCAAAAGTTTTACAGGCATCGCCGCAGTAGCCTCGATATTTTAGGCCGATGTCGATGCCTACAATATCACCTTCCTTTAGAACACGATCATCGGGTAAGCCGTGGCACACTTCTTCATTAATAGAAGCACAGATAACACCGGGAAAAGGCGGATGCGTTGGTGGATTTCCCCGATACCCTTTGTACAAAGGTGATGCGCCATATTGTTTTAAATGATCCTCTACAACGTTGTCTAAATAGCTCAGTTTTACACCAGGTTCAATATGTTTGGCTAAAAGTTCAAATACTTCAGCCACAATTTTACCGGACTCTCGCATGCGTTCAATAGCCCGGGGTCTTTTTAGTGGGATAAACATAAATGCTTCTTTCTTTATCGATAGCGGTTACAACATAATATTATACGTCGGAATGATAAAAAATTAAAGCACGAAGCGGGTTTTGGCGCAAACAATCGATTTCGTACTTTTTAATGTACTTAAGTACGTTAAAAAAAGTGACTTTCGGGCAAAAAAAAAAGTACTGTCAGCCCATTGAAATAAGTGACTTTTGGCTCTATTATTAAAGTAGCCTTTGCAATATCATAGTATTAGATACAAGAACTTAGATACAAGAACTTTCTAGCAACTATTCACTTTTTTGTGGCAGTATTTAGACAAAGGTTGGTAAAAATGTCATCGAACCATCTTTCATTACAAGAATTAGAAACTCATCGGCAGCGGCTAAACCAGCAAACAGAAGATGATCAACTCGCTCTCAATGCGGGACAACTTTCTAAGTCAGAAGCAATAAAGCGCTCTGTTTACAGAGACTTCGAGCAGCGCTGGCTAGAAATGGAAGCGTTACTGCTGCAGAGTAACACATTGACAACGCATCCATAAAGTTTTTATGACTTTGGCGGGCTTCTCGTTAGCCCTATACTATATTCTATCTCCTTGTGTAAGGGTCAGGCTTTTGTCTGACCTTTTCTTTAAAGATTGACCAGAATAGCGTTTGTTTTAAAGAGTTTTACAAGCTAATCTAATAATTGGCAATATAAAATCCAAACTTTAGATATTCTTGTACAAACATCAGCAGCCCTCGTTCTGTTTGCCACCAGTCTGTCTCGTCGAATTGCCATTGTGGGGCTGCGGCTATCTGGAGCCGGATGCCAGAGTCGGCTAATACTTTTCGAAATATCCATTGACTACGGCGCGTATGAAAGGCGCTGGTTACAACAATAACGCTTTGGATATTGTGCGTTTCAACGTACTGACGTAATACCAAGGCCTCATCGCGGGTACTGGTCACCCCTCCCTTAACCTCGATAACCACAATTTCTTCTGCAGATATACCCTTTTCTTGTAAAATTTCAACCGATATATCCGTGCCGTTAGGGTACAAATCTACTTCACTGGCCGGTCCGTCCTCTTCTCGAGGAATAACAATTTTTGGCGCGAAACCCTGCTCAAAAAGTTCAGCCGCATGAAAAGGGCGCGTGTTAACTTCTCCGTTGAGTATATAAATTATATCGGCGGGTTGCAGCGAATCATCAACAATTAAGACACGGGCCAAACCGGTTAGAATTTGATTTTGAAATATGTAGATCAAAGCGCCAGCAGCAACTATCAAAAGCACGGTTGTTAAAATTATCTTTTGCCACAATTTCATGGTTTTCCGTTCTATATAAGACTCAGTTTACTCTAGGGCACTGGGCCCATGCGATGGGGAAAGCGTTTTAACCACGAATTACACAAATTAACACGAATAATAAAATAATAAAATTGGTGAAAATTCGTGTAATTCGTGGTTGATTTTATCCATTCGTACTTGATCCCACCTTACGGGCCCAGTGCCTACTCCAGGAATTTCTCCCAAATAACCGGTATGCCATCCGGATTGTACTGAATTATTTCAGCCCCCAAAAATTTGGCTAACTGCTCGATAGCAGTGATAACGGCTTGGGCCGTCGCGGCGTCGGGGGCCGTATCTGGCTCCAGATATATAGCATTTACGTGAAAAATGCCTGTTTTGCGATCCATCCGGGGATCGATGCGGCCGATAAGCTGATCGCCGTGGAGTATAGGCAGAACATAATAACCGTACTGGCGTTTTGCTTTGGGAACATAGATCTCGATGCGGAAGTAAAAATCCCACATAAACTCTGTTCTATCCCGATCACAGATAAGATTGTCGAAAGGAGATAACAAGGTGGTGCGCGGCTGCCAATCTTGAGATAGATTTTCCAGCAGGCTTACATCATCGGCATGGATATACCATTGGCCCGGCCAGGTCACGGTATCGTCTTGAACAGAAATTGGGATAATGCGCTGCTCTGCTACAAGTTCGGCCAATATGTTCGCCAGGTTGGGGTAGCGATTGCGGGTAAAATGGTTGTCGATATGTTTTGTTGTTGCCACGCCCAACGCCCGGAGCGATTTTTGCGCCGCCTGGTATACAATCTCGTTCTCCGACAACAAAGCGTCTTGTGAGTACCAGTCTGGCAAATGATGCTCGGCCAACGCCCATTGTTTTTGCAGCCCGCGCCGACCGGCCACCATAATATCACCTTGCCCCCACATATAACTGAGCATTTGGCCGACATTTCGATTGTGATTCCAGCCGGATGACTCCCACGGCACCACCGTTAGGTCATCGATTTTGTTGGAAGATAACGGGCCTTCCTCAGCTAAACGCTCTATAATGTGTTGGCGAAAAGATTCATTGGCAGCGAGCCAGTCGCGAATACGCTGATTCCATGTACCGCCGCCCAGAGGGAATTGGCGCATACGAAGCTGGTGCAGCGGGTAATCTTCGGTCAGAACTATTGAAGCAGCATGTGCCCAATATTCGAAAAGAGAGCGTTCCTCCCACAAAAGAGTATCGAGATGCTTGACATCATAGGGACCAAGGCGACTCCACAGCACCAGATATTGCGTCCGTTCAACCGCGCGGATTGGATCGAGCTGCAAGCAGCGCAGATTTTGCATGACCTCGCGTATTCCATCAGGCGTGGGAGCCGGTTTGGGATTGTTCAAGCGTTGGCAGGCAATCGCCAGCCTTCGAGCAAGCGTAGGAGTTGTTGTCAATGATTGCGACATAGAGAGTATCCTCATAAATAATGGGTTGCTAAATGGGTTCGCCCAACCACAAGCGAAAAACGTTGGGCCAGGGCAACTTGTGCCCACCGGCCCCATTCCCGACGCAGTGGAGCTGAATAGCCGGTAACTCGAATTTAGCCAGAGTGGTAATAATCGCCGCTCCGGTTGGCGTTACCAACTCTAGGTGGGTGGCTACCGGTCTGATATGCGCTTTGACCTGGCTCATAAGTTCCATTGTGGTGGGAGAAGGCAAAGGCAGAATGCCCATTAAAGAGTGACTGTTTTCGGCTTGCCCTTGTCCGGTCGGCAAGGGTGAGGTATAAAGTGTTTCCACATGAAACCAGTCCAGACCGATGACGGTGCCGACGACATCGACAATGAGATCCGGTATAGCCAGTTCGTGAAATTTCACGGCTTCAAGCGGCGTGCTGTGGGCGCGAGCCTCGGCTTGGGTAAGCCGTTGGAATATCTGTAAACTCTGTTTTTTGACCCGCTCCGAGAGGTCGCTGCTGTGAAGTAGATCGGTAAGTTCGCTGAGGGTGTAAGAGCGGTGGTATTTCTCGTGTTTTAGGATGACACGGAGCTTTGTTGCCCGCATGGTGCCGCGTTTTACTTCTTCGTGCTGAAGGGTGAAGGCGTCGCCCAAGCCCAATTTTGCCAATTCGGCTGACAGCGTTGAAATGGGTAATCCGGCATCGACCAGCGCACCGAGCAACATATCGCCGCTGACGCCCGAAAAACAATCACAGTAAGCTATCATTGATTTGGTGGGTTCCTCTCTTTGCGTTGGGATATTTTAGGGGGTAACTGTCGCTGGTAAATGTGTGGCTACTTTGCTTGGCGTTTACTTCGCTTTACCGTATTGGCTGGGAGCCATACCGGTAATTTGTTTGAAGACTCGCGAAAAGTGATGGACATCGGCATAGCCAACATGGAAAGCAACCTCAGAGACCGATAATTTTTGCTGGCTTAAGAGCCGCTTGGCCTGTTTAATACGGTGATGCGTGTGAAATTTTTTGGGCGACTCACCCAGCCATTTCTCGAAAAGCGCCCGCAAATGGGAGGGGCTAACTCCAACGGCGGCAGCGGTTTGGGTAGCGTTAAATGGCACCGCATAATTTTCTCGTAGGAATATAATAGCATTTCGAACGGCATCCGGATAAGCCGACTCTAAAGCCGACGTTTTTGATCGCTCCTCAACCCGGGCCAAGAGTTCAAAGAAGAGGCTCACCGCTCGTAGGGCGTAGCCGGGCTTTTTTAAGATCAGTATCTCTCGCATTTCAACAAAAAGACCTTCCGTTTCCGGGTCGGGATCAAGCCCATAAAATAAAACCTGAGACGGTTCTCCCAGGATAGTCGGCCATTTGCCGCCGATGCCAAACCAATGTTGCTTCATCGCCTGTGGACTGCTGTATTGGAACGGTGTTTGTGGCGGCACCACGATGATGGCACCGGCTGCCGGTTCTAAGCGTAACCGGAGCGAGCGAAACGTAGCCTCACCTTCTAAATGATAAAAAAAGTGCGTTTGGTTAGGATCGTATTCCGTTTGGTTGGCCACATAGCCCGGTTTACAGTGATATTCACCGGCCTGAACGATGTAAAAATCAAAATTGGAAAATTGCTCTCCATAGCCGGTGCGCCAGTACGTATAACGGGTAAGACGACTTCCGTTGTTTGTCCCGCCCGCCATAGGGCGAATCGGCAGCGATTTACTGGATTTTCTCTTCGGCACAATGTCTCCTGCATTCAGAAAAGCCAAATTCAAAAGAAGTTTGACCGCGCCCTATTGTATCACAAAGATCGATCTTTGTCTTTTGCTTTCTTTTATCAGTAGCAATTCTCACTTTAAAGATAGATTGGTCCAGTTTTCTTATCAACGTCGTAGTGAAACCCATGTAGACAGCCTCTTGAACGCGCTTTCTCGACCAAAAACAAAAACTGGACCAATCTTAGGTCATACTGAGAATTGCTGTTTTATGAGATGCGGCGGGGCGGGGAGACCTTTACGCGTAAAGCCTCGACCGGCTGATTATTGAGAAGGTGCTGCTGAAAAATTAAGTTCAGGGCTGGCTCATCGACACGTTGATATTTGATGCCTTCGGGATGCACAATCATAATCGGGCCGTCGCTGCAAACCGCCAGGCAGTTGGTGACCCGGCAGGTCGTATGCTGTGGATGATCAGGATCATCTAGACCGTGCTGCTCGATTAAACGGAGCAACTGTTGTTCCAATCGTTTGCCTTTGTTCGATTCGGCACACTGGCCGCGCACGCAGATCATGACGCGCCGGCCACGCCGTGAAAAGAAAGACGCACTCATAAACTAATACTCGATTCCGGCCTGGGCGCGAATGCCCTGCTCTTTGAAGGGATGCTTGATCTCGCGCATCTCCGTTACCAGGTCGGCGTACTCAACCAGAGGTGCCGGAGCGTTGCGCCCGGTGATAATCAGATGCAGCATCGGCGGCTTGTTTTCCTTTAACCAGGCGACTATCTCGTTAGCGTCCAGCCAGCCG
>JAGRBZ010000777.1 GCA_020433805.1 Anaerolineae bacterium | reverse complement strand
TGGTTTATAATGCCCATCCGACCTCCTGGGTCAACCCTGATCCTGCGCCGCGCTACAACCTGGTTGTGATCGGCGGTGGATCGGCCGGGCTGGTGGCAGCGGTCGGCGCGGCGGGCTTAGGGGCCAAAGTGGCCTTGGTCGAGCGCGGCCTGCTGGGGGGCGACTGCCTCAATGTGGGCTGTGTTCCTTCTAAAGCAGTCATTCGAGCCTCACGCATGTTTGGCGATGACGTAGCTGTGGAAATCGGCGTGCCCAAGCCGGAGGCAACGGAAGCTCACTTTTCTGCCGCAATGGAGCGCATGCGTCGGGTACGGGCCGAACTGAGCCATGAAGACTCGATCTGGCGTTTTCAAAAATTAGGGATCGATGTCTTTTTGGGCGAGGGTCGATTTACCGGCCCCAATACTGTCGAAGTTAGCGATAAGGTGCTGAACTTCAAAAAAGCCGTGATCACAACCGGCGCGCGCCCCATGCACTTGCCTATTGAAGGGCTGGCCGAGGCAGGCTACCTAACTAACGAAACCGTCTTTTCTCTGACCCAGCGACCCAAACGTGTCGGCGTTATCGGCGCTGGCCCTATCGGTAGTGAGCTGGCCCAGGCTTTCCGACGTCTGGGCAGCGAGGTTGTGGTGTTTGATATTTTGCCTCAGGTGTTGGGCCGCGAAGATGAAGACGCGGCCAAGATTGTTGAGCAGGTTCTGCGTCGGGAAGGCATCGAGCTGATGCTGGAAGCGAAAATTAGCCACATTTCTACTCAGGGCAGCGAAAAGATATTCCATTTCGAACACCAGGGCCAAGAGAAAACGGTTGTTGTCGATGAGATTTTATCGGCGGTGGGTCGGGTGCCGAATATTGAAGGGCTAGATCTGGAAGCTGCCGGAATTGCGTACAACAAAAAGGGAGTAGAGGTCAACGATTATTTACAAACAACCAACCCCCATGTTTACGCCGCCGGCGACATCGCCATGCAATACCAGTTTACCCATACGGCCGATGCTGCGGCTCGCATCGTATTGCAGAACGCCCTCTTTTTGGGTCGCAAAAAATTGAGCGCGCTGACCATCCCCTGGGTAACCTACACCGATCCGGAGGTAGCGCACGTGGGCATGTATCCGCGCGATGCCGCCGAGGCCGGGATTGACATTGACACGTTTACCGTGCCGATGGCTGAAGTGCATCGCGCTGTGGCTGATGGCGACGTGGAAGGTTTTGTAAAAATTCACGTCAAAAAGGGAACAGCCAAAATTGTGGGGGCGACGATTGTGGCTCCGCATGCCGGGGAAATGATCAACGAAATTACGTTGGCGATGGTCGCCAATGTGGGCTTGAAAACGCTGGCGACGGTCATCCACCCCTATCCGACCCAGGCCGAGGCTATTAAAAAGGCAGCGGATGCTTATAACCGTACGCGATTAACGCCAACGGTGAAGCAGGTCATGACCGGTTGGCTCGATCTTTCAAGAGGTGATTGGTTCGGTAAACCAAAAGCAAAACTGGCTGCCGGGGCGCTAACAACAGCAGCGTTAGCCACCTTGGCTTTTGCGGGTGGTAAAATTTTTCAGAAGAAATAGTCCCTTTCTTCTTTTTTAGCTAGCTTTCTGAACCGTCCAGGACGGCACCGGCAACGTCTGGCATTAACCCTTTGGGCCATTTCGTTTGCTCATCATAATGAGCGCCGGTTAGTTCAGAGCCGCGCAAAATAGCAAGCGATAAATCGGTGCCATTAAGATTTGCGCCGCGCAGATCTGCCCGACCGAGATCAGCGTTCTTTAGGTCCGCTTGACTCAGGTTAACTTCAGATAGATTTGCCCGGCGTAAATCCGCATTCATAAGTTTAGCCCCGCTCAAATTGGCACGACTCAAATCGCTGCCGCGTAAATTAGTGCCTTGTAAATCACATCGACTAAGGTTCGCTCCGTTTAATGTCGCTCGATTAAGATTTGTCCCTTCCAGTAAGTCGGTGTTGGAGAGCAAAGCCTGGTCGAGATTGGCATTGTTAAGATTAGCTCGACTAAAGTCAGCTCCATTGAGTTTGGCATGACTGAGATCAGCCCCTTCCAAATCAGCCCCTTCGAGCTTGGCACCACGCAGGTCTGCGTGGCTTAGATTAACGGTACCGCTTAACTCGGCCTCGCTCATGTCGGCCCCCGCCAAATTGGCGTGACTAAAATTGACATCGATTAAAAAAGCATCAACCAGAATAGACCGATTGAGGTTAGCATTGCTTAGATCGGCCCCGCTAAAGTTGGCTCCTGCCAAATTTAATCCGCTTAAATCCAGACCTTGAAGATCGCGACTTTGAAGTTTGATATATCCCATAACGGCGAGATGATCTTCTATTTGTCTGCGTGTTAATTTTGTCATTAATATTCCCCCTCAGAAGTGCAATCTATTTTTACATCGTAATCGAACAAATGGCAAGAATTGTTTCTGTTATGATTTATGTAGAGGTAAGATGAGGGGGTTAGTACCGAAAGAGGAAACAAAATTGGCATATTGTTAGTGTCATTAGTTTTTCGCCACAACGATTCATAAAACGTAGTGCGTATTGCGTAGTACGTAAAAAAGCGCTCAA
>JAGRBZ010000776.1 GCA_020433805.1 Anaerolineae bacterium | reverse complement strand
ACCGGCTCCCATTTTTTAGAGCTGTGCTTTGAGGATACGGCAATTCGTATTGTTGGGCGGTGGATAACGATAGTATCTGTATTGCTATGGATTGGACTATTTATCGTAGGAAGGAGATATGGAGATTGGAGATAAGGAGATGGACCTTCGAAATCTCCTCATCTCCCAATCCCCTCATCTCCAACTTTATTTACACCATGAAAAACCTTCTAACCAAAATCGATCCAAACATCTGGCTCATCCTGGCATTTTCCATTTTTGCCTGGGGGCCACTATTAACCCCGGCCTACTTCTTCGAGGCCCACGATGCCAAACACAGCATCTTCTTTCTGGTTGAGTTTGACCAGACGTTTCGCGATGGCTTCTGGTGGCCGCGCTGGGCACCCGATTTTTCCTTTGGCTATGGTTACCCCTTATTTAATATGTACGCGCCACTTGCCTTTTACGCGGCTGAACTGTTGCATTTGGCCGGACTGAGCATGACCACGGCCATCAAAACGGTGTACGTGCTGGCGACCATTGGCGCAGGGTTGGGAATGTATATCTTTGTGCGGCGGCTGTACGGCTCGATGGCCGGATTGGTGGCCGGTGTTGCCTATATGGTCGTGCCTTTCCATCTGGTCGAAATCTTTGTCCGCAGCGCCTACGCCGAGTACGTGGCGCTGGCAATTATTCCGCTGATTTTCATGGCCTTCACCGAACTCATCGCCAAACCATCACCGCGCCGCGTCGCGCTGGCCGGGCTGGCTTATGGTATTCTGCCCTTAACCCATCACACTGCGTTTTTTACCTTCAGTCCGTTTTTGATGATCTACATCCTTTATCTGATTACGGCCAAAGCCCGCTTTCATATCAAAAGTTGGATGTTCCACACTCTAGCAGCTGCCGGAGCCGGTATTTTGGGTGTGGCCTTCGCCGCGATTTACCTGCTGCCGGTCATCGCCGAAACGCGCTATGTCAAGGTTGAACAGTGGACCAGCGGCAGCTACAGCTATCTACAGCACTTTGTTTATTTTTCGCAGTTGTTTGAGGAAGGTTGGGGCTATGGCTATGCCGGCCCCGGTCCGCGCGATGATTTTTCTTTTCAATTGGGGATTGTCATTGTTGCGTTGACGCTATTCGCCATCGTGTTGAGTCTGTATCGACCCTATCCGCATCGCAACACGGCGCTCTTTTTTATGGCCGCTAGTGTGGTGGTGGTTTTGTTGATGACACCGCTGGCCGGGCCACTTTGGCAAATCTTGCCGATCGCCGCTCTGGTTCAGTTTCCGTGGCGGCTTCTGGCCGTGACGGCATTTACGCTCTCTATAGTTTGCGGCTCGCTTATTCCGGCTTTGGAAGCGGTTAGTGGTCAGCAGTTAGCAGTTAGCGGGCAGCGGGCAGCAGCTAGCAATCAGCCGTCAGCCGTCAGCCGTCAGCCGTCAGCTAGGGGCGATGATGACTTATTTTTTAGCCTGCATCGTTCATCGATTCTGCTGTTGGTTTTGATTATTGTTTTAGGCTCGTTTGCCTACACCACGCCTCAATACACCGAAATTCCGGCCTGGTCAGAAACACCACTGGCTGTCATCAACTGGGATCGCGGCTCGATAGTAGATCGGGTGGGGATGGTTGCCGCCACGCAGGAACAGCCGCAGACAAGCCCAATGGAGGCCCAATATCTGAACAACGAACCGCTGACCACGGCTGCTATTATCGCCGGCCAGGGCACGGTCGAGATACTGCACCACGGCGGCGCGACGGATCGGGTACGGGTAGTGGCCGACGAACCGGTCACGCTGCAATTTTACACCTACGATTACCCCGGCTGGCGCGTCACCCGCGACGGTCAGCCCATTAAATATAGAGCCGAGCCGCCGTATGCCCTGATTACCGTCGATCTACCTGCTGGGGATCAAATTGTGGAGTTGCGCATGGGCAGCACACCGCCACGCAGCATAGGTATGATTATATCCTTTTTAGCAATAGGGATCGTTGTCATACTTTATTTTTGGAATGCTATACGTAAGCCATAGATTTATATAAAAAACTTACCACAAAGGGCACAAATAACGCATAGAGAACGCAAACTCAGATCTTTGCGAACTCTGTGCCTCTTTGTCTCCTCCGTGGTACCCCCCTCAATCAAGACTTACGCAGCTTTCAATTAAACTTATAAACTTAATAGCGAAAAATAGCCGCGAGAGGAGTCAATTCGGCGCTGTCGGACGGCTCGACGGGAAAAACAACGCCGCTATTCAAAAGCGTTTGCATCGTTGCCAGGTCCAGTAGATCAACATTTTGCGGTTGTGGATTCTGCTGCAACGTAATCGTATTTGTATCCGGATCAAATCTTCCCCACTGATGATCGTCAATCGTTACAAAAAGCGTATCGATGCGACCATAGTGAGCCGCCGGCACAATCTGTTGAATATCGCTTGACGTTTGATCGGTGCTAGACAGATTGTTAAAGCGTGAAACAGCCGCTTCAAAATCCTGCTGAAAAATAGGATCTACGATAGTTAACGCTCGCTGATGAAGTTCATCGGAGCCAACAGATTCCGGGTTACCTTCTATGTGGGCGTCAGCCAAATGG
>JAGRBZ010000775.1 GCA_020433805.1 Anaerolineae bacterium | reverse complement strand
CCAACCGCTGCTTCAGACTGTTGAAAGACCATAAAAGGCAGCGTCTTACCGTAACGTAGGGCAAACTTAAGTTTGCCCTACGTTACCCAGAGCGCCGAGAAGATATATAAAAGGATATTGAATGACCACCCTTACACAAAAATCGATAGCGCTACTCAGCGTATTATTTCTATTCAGTTGGCTGGCGGCCTGTGGTTCCCCGGCAGCGACACCGTCCGCCGCGACATCGGTCGAACCCACCACCGAGAGCGCCGCGCCTGCGACCACCGAGGCCGAAACCGAGCCTGCTGTCGAGGCCGACGCCCCGGCGGGCGAAACCCGCACCGTGCAGCACGCGATGGGCCAAACCGAAATCACCTGTACCCCCCAGCGCATTGTAACCCTGGGCCAGGGGGCCACTGACTCGCTGCTGGCCTTAGGCGTTGAACCCGTCGGCATCGTCGATCCTTGGGGCGACGTATGGTACGACTATCTGGCCGATCAGGTTGAGGGCATCCCCTCCCTCGGTTCGGAGCTTGAACCCAACTTAGAAACCATCGTATCGCTCGACCCTGATCTTATCATCGGCAGCAAAACGCGGCACGAAGCCATTTACGATCAATTGGCGGCCATTGCACCCACGGTCTTTGCCGAAAACATTGGCCGCGTCTGGCAGGAAAACCTGCTGCTCTATGCGCAAGCCACCTGCCTGGAAGACAAAGGGGCAGCGCTGGTGGCCGACTGGCAAGCCCGTATCGCCGACTTCCGAGAAAAGATGGGCGACAAACTCGCCACCGAAATCTCCCTGGTGCGCTTCCGCAGCGATGAAGCCCGCATCTACACCACCGGCTTCCCCGGCTCGATCCTGTACGAAGCCGGACTGGCTCGCCCGGAGGAGCAGTACTTCCCCATCGAGGAATGGGATGAAGCACCCCAGGTTATCACCCTCTCCAAAGAGCAAATCCCGATGATGGATGGCGATGTGATGTTCTACATGGTCTCCGATTGGGGCAACACCGAGGCCACGGAACTTCAGCAGGACTGGACCGACGAGCCGCTGTGGCAAACCCTGCGGGTGGTGCAGGAAGGACAAACCTACCCGGTTAACGAGCAGCATTGGAATCTGGGCGGCGGCATCCAGGCGGCCAACCGCATGCTGGACGATCTCTATCAATTCTTCCTGGCCGATGAGGAAACAGCCGGGGCCGACACCGGCACGAGTGATAGGCAAACCCACACCATCCACCACGCTCTGGGCGAGGTCGATGTCCCCATTGACCCGCAGCGGGTGGTCGTGCTCGATGCGATGGATAATGTCCTGGCCTTAGGCATCACCCCGGTTGGAGCCTCCAACTGGATGGGTACACGTACAGGCGAACGGGCCACCTTCCCCGGTTATCTGGACGCCGCAACGCTGGACGGTATCGAATGGCTGGGCGACAACAAGCAGCCCAACCTCGAAGTCATCACGGCACTTAAGCCCGATCTTATTTTGGGTCGTACAAACTGGCATGCGGAAATCTACAATACGCTGTCGACCATTGCGCCCACGGTATTGATCGATCAGGAAGCCGTGGGTGGCTGGCGCGGTCAATTCCTGGCCTACGCCGCTGCCCTCAACCGCACGGAACAAGCCCAGCAGCTTCTGGCCGATTACGATGCCCGGACGGCGGCCCTTAGCGAGCAATTCGCGGCGATGTCGCCGGCTCCGCAGGTTTCCGTCGTCCGCTTCGACCCCGACCGCATCGTCATCTACGAAAAGCAAATCTTTGCCGGCAGCGTTCTGGCCGATGCCGGTGTACCGCGTCCGCCCGAGCAGGACAAAGAGCAAAAGAGCGAGCAAATCTCGACGGAACAACTGCCGTTAATCGACGGTGATGTCATCTTTACCCTGCAAGCCAACCCGGATGAGTCAATGCTGGCCGAGCTTCGGGACAATTCGCTGTGGAACCAACTGGACGCCGTTCAAAGCGAACAGGTTCACGATGTCTCTTTTGATATTTGGGTGGGCGGCTGGACCATTACCGGGGCCAATCTCATCCTTGATGATGTAGAGCGGTATTTACTGCCGGATGAAACCAGCAGCACGACACCACTGCCGGAGTCACCCGCTTCTCGCCCTATCCAAATGGCGCTATCTGCCGACCTGGGGGCTATGCCCTAAAGTCTCTAACCGTTAGTAGCATCCCGAGTAGGTGAGCAAAGCGATACCGTATCGAGGGGTGCGGGTCGGCACCCGAATCGTTGCCGTAGCCGCACCCCTCGATATGCGCTCCACTCCGTTTCGCGCTACTCGGGATGCTATTACCACGTAACTTCATGACCTTGAGGCTCGCTGCCATATACCCGGCTCTAGCTCGAACGGCCTCTGCCTTAGCTCATGTGGCACCTTCATAAGCGCAGGCTAATGACACAGCATCGGGCAGGCCCGCTCACAAACGCGAATCGCTGTCTGAGGCGCTGGCAAGGGGTAGGTACTAGTAACCGGTAGGTGTCTGGAAGCCAGACAGGTAGGGGTCGCTAGTAACCGGTAGGTGCCTGGGAGCCAGACGGCAGGGGGTTACTAGTAACCGGTAGGTGCCGGAGCGCCAGACAAGTGGGGGTCGCTAGT
>JAGRBZ010000774.1 GCA_020433805.1 Anaerolineae bacterium | reverse complement strand
CATCGCGCATGGGCTACTGACGCTGTCTTTAGTAGCCCATTTTGTCGAAAAAAGTGAGTTTAATGTTGAAGGGTTTTTAGTGCGGGTTAATTATGGTTTTGACAAGGTGCGGTTTTTATCGCCGGTGCCTTCGGGAAGTCGCTTGCGCAGTCGCGTAAAACTGCTCAGCGCAGAAGAAAAAAGGCCCGGACAATTGATGCTGAGAATTGAAGTGACGGGTGAAGTCGAAGGCTCCAGTCGACCAGCGATGGTTGCCGAATATCTGGAATTACGCCTCGCCGGGTAACGCGTAGTCGGCCGTATTAATCAGAACTTTCACCTCACGCTCACCCGCCCCGCCAGCGGGAGAACAGGGTGTTCTAATGCACCGCCTTTCGTCTCGAGCGTCAAGAGGTTCGGCGTTTTATCTGCGAACCTTTTGTCTGCGAACTAAAGTACTACGAACATGGTCTTTTGAAGCGTAGCTTGATTAACAACCTATGGATGACAATATGGAACAATGGCGCGCGGGAAAGGTAATTGAAAACCGGCATTGGAATGAGCGGCTTTGCTCGCTTAGGGTCGACGTAGAGTTACCTAAGTTTAAAGCAGGTCAGTTCACTCGAATTGGATTGCCGGATGGAGAGACAATGTTGGCGCGGGCCTACTCTCTGGTTAACAGTCCGGGAGAACCTTATGCCGAGTTCTATTTTAATAAGGTGCCGGATGGGCCGTTATCATCTCGGCTACACCAACTCAAAGCCGGAGATACCCTTTATTTATCCGCCACGGTTGCTGGATTTTTAACCTTAGCGGAACTGCCAGAATGCCAGCACCTCTGGATGCTCGCGACGGGTACGGCGCTGGGCCCTTTTCTCTCGATTCTTAAGACCGAAGAAGTCTGGCAGAGAATGGATAAGGTCATCTTGGTGCATGGCGTTCGTTCGCTAGATGAGCTTACTTACCAAGAGTTAATTCAGGGTCTTACTAAGCGTTACCCTGAGCAGTTTGTGACTATCGCGGCGATTACCCGAGAACAGGTGTCAGGCTGCTTGCAGCAACGTATTCCCGATGCGATTCGTAGCGGTGATTTGGAGCGTGCGGCGGGTATGGTGCTTGACCCGGCCTTAGCCCATGTCATGATTTGCGGCAGCCCGGCGATGGTGGAAGACAGCATGACCGCATTGAAGGAAAAGGGTTTACGTAAACATCGGCGGCGAGAGCCGGGCCATATTTCGGTTGAAATCTATAAATAGGTTAGGGCTGATATTGAAAGTCCTATATTCTCGATACCCCGTGGCAGTAAATTTCGAGGATGGGAAAGTTTCCGTCATAATTGGATCTGCAATGATTCAATTTATGCTGGAATACGGCAAGTATTGGCGTGTACGGCAGATAAATCAAATGACTCAAACACTTGCAATCAGATGAACCAAATCCTAGTTGCGGAAAAGATGCACTGGTTTCTGTGCCGAGCAGTTGTGCCCAATCATGTTCTCTTTTGATCGGTTCGTGACTATACCAAATGTGGCTGAGCACTAATTTTTTGTGTAAATAATCGATATGCCAATGGGGGCGCTTTGCGATTTTCCGGTGGTGTTTGAGACGGGCGGCAAGCCCTCCCGGACCGAAGGCGCTACCGCAATAGAGGTAATAGCCGGGCTGGCCTCGCAACAACCCGAGTTTGCCGATTTCAAGATTAACCGGTGCTTTGGCGTAGAGAATTAGCGCGTAGGTACCCGGTGATTTGTCCATGCTGGGCTATATTTCCCAGCCAAAGCGTTTGAGGTCAACGCGTCCTTTCAGGCTAAACTCAACACCTTCCTGCTCTAATAAAGTGCGTTGCCTTTCGTAGCCAGCACTAGGTGGTAAGCTGATTCTGCCAGCGTGATTCAGCACTCGATGCCAAGGAAGTTTGCTGTCCTTAGGCAGTGCATGTAAGGCATAGCCTACCTGGCGAGGGCCACAGCCAACCATTTTTGCAATGGCACCATAGCTGGTAACCAAGCCAGCGGGGATGGCGTTTATCGTGGCGTAAATTTTTGGATAGAGTTCGGAATCGGGCATGGCATGGTTAAACTCACGGGGACTCGGTTTAGATTAGTCCTCTACAAACTCAAAGCGCTTAAGTTGAATGCCATCACGTTCGATAGTCTCTTCAAACATTTTCAAAGGTCGAATCCAGATGCCTTGTTCACCATAAAGCGCTTTGTAAACCACAAACTCTTCCATTGTTTCGCTGTGTTTAGCTATCTCCAACAGTTGGTAAAGGTTACCTTTAAAATGGCGATAGATCCCTTTTTTTAACACCCTAAATTACCTCGTTACGTTTTAAGTGCTGTGCTCCAGTTCATCCCAACGCTGGTATGCCTGTTCCAGCTTAACCTGAGTATCTTTAAGCGCAGCCAAGGTGTTATCAATCTGGTCACGCTCCGCCTGATAAAATTCTGGTGTAGATATTTGCTGTTCCAGGGCACTTTGTTCCTGCTCCAAACGTTCAATCAGCGCCGGTAAGTTATCCAATTCACGTTGGTCTTTGTAGGATAGCTTTTTCTTAGCTTCGACGGGAGCTGGGATAGCGGCTGCGGGTTGCGCATTCTGCTTCGCCGTCTGAGTGGTTGGGCTTGAA
>JAGRBZ010000773.1 GCA_020433805.1 Anaerolineae bacterium | reverse complement strand
ATACATTTTGCCGCTACAAAAGACCAACCGTTTGACTTTGTCCGGCGCTTCCTTGGCGCGGGCGTCATCGATAACCGGCTGCCAATACCCCTCTATAAAATCTTTGGGTGGAGAAGCAGCCAGGGGATTACGAAGCAGACTCTTAGGCGTCATAATAATTAGCGGCAGCGGGTCGGTTTTGAGCAACACGGCCTGGCGGCGCAGCAGATGGAAATACTGGGCCGATGTGGTGCAGTTGGCAATCCGCATATTGATGTCAGCGCCCATCTGCAAGAAACGCTCCAGACGAGCGGTTGAGTGATCCGGCCCCGCGCCTTCGTAGCCGTGCGGCAGCAGCATCACCAGCGACGGCGTTTGGCCCCACTTATCCCGCCCGGAGACGATAAATTCGTCAATCACAGGCTGAGCACCGTTGACGAAGTCGCCGTACTGCGCTTCCCAAATGACCAGGCGATCCGGCTCTTGAATGTTATAGCCGTATTCAAAGCCAACGGCCCCGTTCTCGGTTAGCGGGCTGTTGACAATTTCGAAGGCGGCTTTTGCCTGCGGAATACTCTGCATCGGCACATATTGATCGCCCGTTTCGACATCGTGCAGAATAGCATGGCGATGACTAAACGTGCCGCGCTCGACATCCTCGCCCGTCATACGGATGGCGATGCCGTCTTCCAAAATAGAGGCCAGGGCCAACGCTTCGGCTGTGGCCCAGTCGACTTTGCCCTCTTCAACATCGTCCAGAGCTGTATGACGGGGTTGCAAGATCCGTTTTAGCCGGGAATGCAGCGTAAAACCTTCTGGTAGTTCCAGCAGCGACCTATTCAGCCCCTGTAGCCGGTCGATAGGCACGGCGGTGTGGGCTTTTTTGGCCGCACCGGGAGGGGGCGGTTCCGGTTCCGGTTCAACAATATTTTCCTGGGGATCAAGCGCGTTCATAATCTCTTGCATCTTGTCGAACTGGCTGTCGACCATCATTTGGGCCTTGCCGGTATCGATGAGATTTTTTTCGATGAGCTTGTTGGCCCACTGCTCGCGCACGGTGGGATGTTCATCAACCTTTTTGTACATGAGCGGTTGCGTGAAACGGGGTTCATCCCCCTCGTTGTGACCGTAGCGACGGTAGCCGATGAGGTCGATGACGAAATCTTTGCCGAACTCAAGCAGGTAGGCAATGGCCAGACGCGCAACCTCAAGACAAGCTTCGGGATCGTCAGCGTTAACATGAACGATGGGGACTTTATAGCCCTTCGCCACGTCGCTGGCATACAAGGTGCTGCGCGAGTCGTTGGGATCGGCGGTGAAGCCAAGCTGGTTGTTGGCAATAATATGGATTGTGCCGCCAACATCGTACCCTTGCAGATAACGAAAGTTGAACGTTTCGGCCACGATACCCTGCCCGGAGAAGGAGGCGTCGCCATGAATGAGAATCGGCAGCGACAGCCCCGGCATAAAGTTGGCCGGGCCGGGTTGATCGACCTTGGTTCCGGCAGCGCGGGCCATACCGGCAATGACCGGGTTGACCAGCTCCAAATGGCTGGGGTTGGGAGCCATTGAAACCACGAGCGGGTTAGCCTGGCCGCCCCGTAGGATATGCTGCACGCCCTTGTGATATTTGACGTCGCCCGTCCAGCCCTTGGCCAGATATTGGGCCACCGCATTTTCGCTGGTAATAGGGTCTTTGAACTCGGCCAGAATTTCGGCATAGTCTTTGTTCTGAACGTGGGTTAGAACGTTTAAGCGACCCCGGTGGGCCATGCCTAACAGGATCGTTTGGAACTTGGCTTTTGAGGCGCGCCAGATGATCTCGTTGAGCATAGGCACCATCATATCCAGCCCCTCAATGGAGAAGCGCGTTTTGCCGGGGAATGTCCGATGCAAAAAGCGCTCGAAGACTTCGACCTCGGTTAGTTCCTGTAACAAGGCTACAAAATCATACTGTTCGGGCATGGGCCGGAAGCGTTTCGACTCGGCGGCCTGTCGCAGCCAGCTTCGTTCTTCAAATTGGCGCAAGTGATCATAATCGTACCCAATGGTTGACGAATAGACTTCGCGCAAGTGCTGAATGGCTTGCAGCGCATTGTCGCTGCCCTCGGCTACCGGCCCACCGATTAAGTTGGCCGGAAATTGGCGCAGATCGTCAGGCGTAACATTATAATATTCTTCGCTTAAGGCTGAGTCGCTGGGCGGCGTTGTACCGAGCGGATCGAGTTGGGCCGCAAGATGGCCATATTCGCGAATAGCTTGGGCAAAATTAACAATGCTAACAAGCTTGTCGGTGTCGAGCGTTGGAGCCATGGGTGCGATTGCGGTCGGCGCTCCGTTGGTAGAGGGAGTCCACTCTTTAAAGTAAGCTCGCGTTTGAGGATCAACCGAATTAGGGTCTTGCTGATAGCGTTCGTAAAGCTCTAAGATGTACCCGGCGTTGGGTCCATGAAAATCTTGTAGTAAATTCATTTGATTACCTTATAGATTTTATTCAATTTAATAAGGGGATTGTACCTTATAGATTATACCTGTAATGTAAAATTTGGGCTACATAATTTCTTGAGAAAGGTTCGGAATTATTTATAGGGAAAAAGGTAAAAAAGAATACCCCTGAGCGAACCTGCTTAGT
>JAGRBZ010000772.1 GCA_020433805.1 Anaerolineae bacterium | reverse complement strand
GCTCTGCGTTGGAACGCCCTACGGGACGCTGAGTGTCCGAAAGATGCGACAACGTAGAGCATTGTCGCCAGGGAAATGGCTATCTTTTGTACAAAATTGATGGCTGAAGGCTGATAGCTGAACGCTTACCTAGAAAAGAGTTTGTTACACATCCATGTTTTATGATGAAGCTAAGATTTATGTAAAAGGCGGCGACGGTGGCGACGGCATCGTCGCCTTTCGCCGTGAAAAGTTTGTACCGCGTGGTGGTCCCGCTGGTGGACACGGCGGCGATGGTGGCGATATTGTCTTCGAGGTCGATCCCCAGCTCAATACGTTGATTGCCTTCAAAAACCGCAGCCATTTTCGGGCTGAGCGCGGCGCGCACGGTGGCGGTAAAAGAATGACAGGAGCTAACGGTGAGGATTTAATCGTTCACGTTCCGCCGGGAACGGTGGTTCGCGATGCTGAAACGAGCGAACTGTTGGCTGATTTGGTTACGCCGGGCCAACAGACAATTATCGCCAACGGTGGACGGGGCGGACGCGGTAATACGGCTTTCAAAAGCTCCACCAATCAGGCACCTAAAATCGCCGAGCGCGGCCTGCCCGGTCAGGAATTGTGGGTTACGCTGGAACTGAAACTGCTAGCTGATGTCGGCCTTGTTGGATTGCCGAATGCCGGCAAAAGTACGCTGTTGTCGGTTGTCAGCGCCGCTCAGCCAAAGATTGCCAATTATCCTTTTACCACGCTCCAACCCAATTTGGGGGTTGTAACCCTTGATCATCGTGATCTGGTGATGGCCGACATTCCCGGTTTGATTGAGGGAGCGCACGAGGGAGCCGGTCTGGGTCATCAATTTTTGCGCCACATCGAACGCAGTCGCTTGCTTGTCCATCTGCTCGATGGCGCGTCTCTTGATCCATTGGCTGATTTTGAGCAGATTAATGAAGAGTTAACGCAGTTCAGCGAAAAGTTGGCCCAAAAACCGCAGATTGTTGTGTTGAATAAAATCGATCTGCCCGATGCTCAAGAGCATTGGCCGCTTATTCAAGCCAGAGCGGAAGCTATGGGGCTGCATGCCCACAAAATCTCGGCGGTGACGCAGGAAGGTGTTAGGGAATTGGTCCGAGAGTTGTTTAACTATCTGGATGAACTGCCTGAAGAAGAGCTTGTTGAAGAAGAAGTGCCGGTTTTTACCCTTGAACCAGATCGAAACTTCTTTGAGATCGAGCGCCTGGATTATAATGAAGGCTGGCGCGTCACCGGTCCTAAAATTACAGAATTAGCCCTGCAAACCCACTGGCATGTCAGCGAAGCTGCCGTCCGCGCCCATCAAATTTTGGAGCGCATGGGCGTCAACCAGGCTCTCCGCGATGCCGGGGTCGAGCCAGGCGATACCGTTTACCTGGACGATCTTGAGTTAGAGTGGGTGTGGTAAGGAAAGTAATTGGTAACTGGTAACTGGTAATTAGAGATTTATTTTATTATTTAACCATTGTTGTTAGAAATGATAGCACAACATTAGGCCGTGGAAATGTGAAGATGACGAAAGATCGATCAAATAATCGACAGAATTGACACGATTATCACGATTTTATCTGTCATAATTCGGTGAATCGTGTTAATCCTGTCTAAATTTTTCGTCACCACGGTTTAGTGCAGAGCTACCTTAGAAATAGTTGATGGCAAAAATCGGCATAATTGGCGGCACGTTTGATCCCATCCATTACGGCCATCTGTTGATTGCAGAACTGGCGCGAGACTCGCTCGACTTGGAGCGAGTCTTATTTGTGCCGGCTGGGGATCCCCCGCACAAGCAGGAGGCCGAAAAAACGGCGGTCCATCATCGCTGCCGCATTGTTGAACTGGCTATTGAAGATAACCCCGCATTTGAACTTAGCCGGGTCGATCTGGATCGACCCGGTCCCCACTATTCAACCGATACGGTTGCCCTCATTCGCGCCCAGTTCGATCTGTCGCCGGACGAATGCTATTTTATTATCGGCGGCGATTCGCTGGTCGATCTATTGAGTTGGCATCAACCCGCTGAACTCATTCAATCGTGCCGGTTGGCCGTCGCTCACCGGCCGGAGTATCGGCCCGACGTTGCCGCTCTGGCGGAGACACTGCCTGCTTTGGAGTCACGGATCGATTGGGTAGAACTGCTGCTGGTCGAATATTCCAGCTCGATGATTCGGCGTCGGATCAAAGCCGGCCAGAGCATACGTTATCAAACCCATCCAAAAGTGATTGATTACCTTTACCAACATGGGCTTTATCGGTAAAATTAAATCAACACAATTAGGACTTACGCAGTTGGGTGTATCGAACAAGGTGACAGTCACTTTTCAACAAAAATGAGCGTTCGTTTGACCCCGACAGGTTGGTTTATCGCATCTAAGTGACTGTCACCTTTTGAACTGCGTAACTCATAACAATAAAATTCCTTTCAGAGTAGCAACCGTCTAAGCCGATGCGGAATATGAAGAGTGCCTTTCACGTTCTATGTCCTACGCATACTCGTGCTTTAATAGGCGGTCAAGACCACATTAATCCCCGAAAATAAATATTACCACCAATTTTCAACGAATTTTCCCAAAATGTGTAATGAAATCCCAACTTCGGTGTACA
>JAGRBZ010000771.1 GCA_020433805.1 Anaerolineae bacterium | reverse complement strand
AAGGCTGTAGGGGCCGCTGCCTAAAATCTCAAAGACAATGGTCGCTAGCACCCCGTCGCCCTCAATGGGCGTTGCCGAACGCAGTAGGGTAAAGGCGAAGTCAATCGTGCCGGTTTCCGGGTCGGCCATGTTCTGCACCACAAAACGGTTGTCGAAAGCGATCAGCGGGCCGGGTTTAATCTGAATACCGTCGAGCCGCGTATCATTGTCACGCACCTTGAGTTGAGCCGGGTTGTAGCGCATCTGAATTTCAGCGCCGTACATATCCGAGACATCGGCCAGATTGACGTTGACAATCAATAGCTTCTCGTCTTGTAATGGAACATTCTGCAACGTGAGCCGTGCTGTGTTGTTAAGCTGCCGGCCAGGGGTTGTCCACAAAGGCATCAGGAGAACCCCTAGCAACACAATAAGTTTGAACGAAAGTGTCATGTAAAAGATCGATGCTACGGAAACACGGCTCTAAGGGTTATCGCGTTACTCCGGCTGCCAACTTATAAGCGGTCCTTGTTGATTGTAGTTATTGGCGGCCAAAACCAGATCGACGAGATCGACAAGGCCATTACCGTTGAGATCAGCGACGGGATCGTTAGAGCGATATCTCTGTGCAATAATACTTAAATCAAAAATATTAATTATGTTATCCCCATTTACGTCTCCTGCCAAGAGGGTAATTGTTCCCAACGTGTTTGTTGTGAACGCGCCGCTCTCATCGGCTTGATTGACTTCTATCGGTAAAGTTCCTTCGGCAAGACCAGACAGATAGCCCGGATAGGTGAACGTCAGCGGCAGGTCGCCGTTGATGGCAAACGATCCGTCGGCCTGCGTTTCAACCTGTTCGCCATCGTTACTGCTGACCACGATACCGCTGTAGTCCGAACGCCCTTGCAGGCTCAGGTGGCCGATGGCGCTCGCGCAGGTGTCCGATACCGTTATGACTCCGTTCACATTCGTGACAGCGACAGATCCACCACTTCCGTTAGCCAGAATGGTATTTTCAAACACAAGGTCGGTGGTGCCGGCGGTCTGTGGTTTCCAGTCAATGGAAATAATCGTTTGATTACCGCTAATGACCCCACTGCCCAGCAGCGTGGCGGCAAAAGTTATTCGCCCGTTGGTCGTATCAACATTATTGACGGCGATAAACCCACCGGAGAAAATACTATCAACAGTGACTTGAACACCATCTCGACTAGCATCGGCATCGATCACCTGAACCACAGAGGGGTCGTAGGTGAGATCGAGTTGCAAGGCCTGGACGCCCGAAACGTTGTCGACCTCTACAGTAGTGGTGCCTTGGGCACTGCACACCGGCAAAACCAGGCTGCTGGGATTGACTTGCAAGAGTGGTCCGGCCGGCAGCGTGGCCGTAGGTGAGGGTGTGGCCGTAGGCGTGCTGGTTGATGTAGCGGTGGGTGTGGGCGTATCGTTGGGTAAGGTCGCGGTAGCGGTTGGCGTAAGCGTGCCGGTGGGCGTTTCCGTAGGTGTCGCGGTAGCCGTTGCAGTAACGGTGGGTGTGGTTGCGGTAGCGGTAGGCGTCATTGTGGGTGTAACGATGCCGTCACCGACAACGGTGATACTGTCGGAGGCCATACAGGCCGCAAATCGCTCGTTGGTGGGATCGGCTGCTGTAAATTTAAAGGTGTACAGGCCCGGCAGGTCGGTGTCGTTGTATTCGCCGTCGTACTCGCCGACGCGGTCGATAAGGCCGAAGCCGGTTGAGGCTTGGGTCTCGATGTCCTCGCGAGTCACTTCGGCATTGACTTGAGCGCCGCCTAGCGGTGTGCCCAGATGATCGGCCAGCCTCACCGTTACATCGATGCTGTCGCCGACCTGATACGACTCTTGGCCGAAGATAATGCCCGTAATTTGGCAGGCTTGCAGTTCGGTAGGATCACAATCATTTTTCTCATCAACCTGTTCACGGAAGTACGGCAGCTTGTTATAGATATTATCGCCGGGTGAACTGGTCCAGGTGACATCGCGTCCGCCGGCAATGACCGGGACGTCGTGGCCGTGGTAGGGGGCCGTGGCGAGTGGATCAAGCGCTTTCTCAGAGGTCTTCCAGGCCATCAGATGGGCAGCGCTGTCGAGCATTGCTTGAGACGGCTCTGAGGTCGTTAGGTAGTGATTGTCACAGTTACCGTAGCAACCGATAAAGCCGATAGCCATCGAGCCGCTGTTGTAGGTATCGTGAATACCAATCACATCATCGCCACCGGCCCGGCCTTCGTAAATGACGCCGTTGGGGTCAATCAAGTAGTTGTAGCCGACATCTCCCCAACGCAGCACGTTGGCGTGGTAATTCCAAACCGAGCGAACCCAACCGGCCCAATCCTGATAAGGGTAGGTGTTGTTGGGGGTTTCCGTTTGGTGCAGCACGATGTGGGTGACTGGCGCGTATTGCGGTGCGCGGCGCGGACTGTACTGCCCATCGGGGCAGCCCCAATCCTTACGGGCCACGACCGATGGTTTCGCCGCCGGACAAACATCGTCAGCGCTGCTAACACGCGCCATTTGACCGGCAATGTCGCCGTCACTGGGTCCCTGGCTGGTGTCACTGAAAACCAAGGTTAAACCGGAAAATTGCGGCGATAAACCGGGCGTATTGCTTTCTAGCG
>JAGRBZ010000770.1 GCA_020433805.1 Anaerolineae bacterium | reverse complement strand
GCCGTATTTGGACAAAATTGATCGAATTGACTGAAAACCCTGGTTTCTTTTCCAAGCTTATGTCAAAATCTCGTTGTAATACCAGTACGTGACCTGCGTACTACCACGCAAAACACGGCCATAGATACTACTGAGACAGTTCCCGCGCTGTTACCGTTGAAAACTACGGGGGTAACCCGCTAGAATAGAACTAAGCTGGCCTAAGGATGTGCATGCACAATTTTCCGGAACCCTGCCGCTGGCCCCTCGCGCCCTGGCAACTGGGGCATACTCTATTTAAACTTTAGCTTTAGGAGAATAAACATGAAACAAAGTAAGTTCTTGAAACCAATTGGCTTGCTCCTATTGGCGCTGCTACTAGTTGCTGTTGTAGTTGCGCCGGCGGCAGCTCAAGAGCCAGAAGGGGACGTTAGTGTCCAAATTATTGATTTTACCGATTTTCTCTGGAACCCGGACGACACCCTGATCGCCCGTGGTGATGGCACCGTACTCACCAAGTTTAATGTCATAGGCGCTCAGCAATTTTCCGGTTTTACCTTCCAAGTTGAGTACGATGCCTCGGTCATCAAACCCGAAGATGTTGAGCCTGGTTCGCTACTGCCGGGTACAGCCGGTGTCGATTACTTCTTTAACGTCCAAACCGGGTTTCCCGGCAATGATTGTGGCGACGCTGCTTTTGCTGTGAACGTGGTTTACTTCGATCCAACCGTGCAGATCAACGGCACCGGCGACCTATTCCAGGTTCTGTGGCGCAGCGATCCTGATGCGGCCGTAGGTGATGTGGGTGACATCTGTGTCGATGGCGCTGAGTCGGAAGTGGTTGACAATGGCGGCGCTGTTGGACCGGCCGTGCCGAGCGTGTATGGCATTATCACTATCGAGCCTCCCAGCATCTTCAAATTCCAAATCGGTCTGGAAGGCGGCAAAAACAGCGGTTTAGAAGAGCCGACCTCATCCGATGACATCATCACGGAAGTTACCATTAACGGTATTTATCCCTGCGATGGCGGTATGGTTGATATAGACGGTTTCTGTACTTTCAACAATGCCACCGCTTTACCCCCCTATGAAGTTCAAGTAAGTCGCTTTGGTTACTTAGATGCTACCTCATCCTTTGACGATCCGGAAGACTCCTCGGCTATTTGGCTGTGGGCCGGTGACCTCAATGATGACAATGTTGTGAACATTCTTGATATTCAGTTGATGGTTAGCGTGCTTAACGCTCCAGTCGGTACTAGCCCGCTGTCCGTTGCCGCCGACTTCACAGGCCCTGGCGCTCCGCCTACGCCGGATGGAGTCGTCAACATCATCGATCTGGTTCTGTTAGCCAAAAACTTTGGTATGGGCGGCCCCACTGATGGATCGCCCGGTGGTGGCGGTAGCTTCCCCTTCTAATTCAGGCTACACATGTCGCCTCTTTAAGGCGCAGCCCGTTCCCTGCCGGCGTGAACCAACATATCGGTCCGCGCCGGCAGGCTTCTTTCATTCCCATCAAGGCCGGAGCCAAACCTGACGCTTAAAGGTATTATCGCAAAATGTGCGGCTATTGGAGGCTAACGTTTGCCCTCTGATAGTCCGAATTTTGTGCAGTACGTGGCACCTCCATTTGTAGCAACACTCAGCAGGAAAGAAACCAGGGTTTTCGGTTAATTCGATCAATTTCGGGCCGAAGAAGGCGCACGAAAGCGTATAGGTCCACTTCTAAAGTTAAAACCCTGGTTTCTCAGAGCAACGGTTTGTCTCCGTACTAACACCGATGCTTGCGTGCGGATTGGTACGGACGTTATTTCAGGGCTAGCTTTGTTGAGTGCAGCTCATGGGCTGTGATATGCTAAAAAAAATAAGAACCTAGACCATATCGGGGAAAAGACGATGAAAAAACGACTGTTTACAGCAAAACAGATGCGATGGTGGCTAGCCGCTTTGCTCCTAACGGCCTTGTTTGGGGGGCTGGGGCAAATTCAAGTGATTTTGGCAAATGGGTATTATCCCACCGCGACACCAATGATTACCGCGACATACACCCCCACGGCCACCGCTACGCGTGTTCTTGAGGCTTGTCAGGTAACTGCGGTTATTTTCGACCAAGAAACGTACACGCAGGGCGATGTCATGGAGATTACGGTTCGCGTGGCGAATGCGCTGGGTAATCCTCTGGCCGGAGCCAAAGTTGTGGCCGATGTCACCCGCCGCGATTTAGACGAGGTCGAAGCCGAAGCGACCACCGGCTTCGGTTTGATCGACCGGACCGGCGATTACGACGGTACTTACGCTCAAACCGATTTAGCCGGTTATTACGATTTCAAATTTACGGTCAGCGATCCTACCGGCGAGCGCTTTCTGCCGTGTATGGGCACGGCTACAAAAACTGTATCGCCTAAACCAACAGTTGAACCAACTGTCGAGCCAACGATTGAGCCAACAGTTGAACCAACAACTGAACCGACCGTCGAACCGACCGTCGAACCAACGACTGAACCGACCGTTGAACCGACCGTCGAACCAACAACTGAACCGACCATTGAACCGACAACCGAACCGACCGTCGAACCGCCCCTTACGCTGATCGAGGTTGCCCCGGACAGCATCGAAACAACGCTGTGCCGTTTGCAGGAAACCGTTGCAGTTAATGTGGGTAACGTCACCG
>JAGRBZ010000769.1 GCA_020433805.1 Anaerolineae bacterium | reverse complement strand
TAGCCAAAGACAGTGTGCTGACGATTGCCACAGGCATATTAAAATCGTTAGCCCCAACTGGGCTAGGTGAATTGGATATCTTCGGGGATGTTTTCTTTGAGCGGATAGCCGAGGTCGGACGCGATATTAGATTGACTCCGCAGAGGGCTTCCGCTCTGGGTTTCGGCAGCGAGGGCGCGCCGCTATGGCTGCGTACCTTGGCCGCAACCTATGAAACCACTCGTCGCTTGGCTGAAAGTTATTCACCGGCTGAAATCGAGGTTCAGATCAATCAGGCCGCCTGGACAAAAACGGTGAATGCCGTTGCCCGGCAGGTCGGCGAGGAGATGCTCGGCTCTGACCAGGGGGCTGCCTTTGCCCAACAGTATCAGGCTGTGCTGCCTAATCAGCCCGACCTTTGGCCTTTATTATCAAAAACGCTACACCCTGGAGCGTAAGAACGATGAGCAACTCACCTGACGAACGCCGGCTCAATCCCTTCGCCTTTCCGGCTGAAACGGATGTGCGCTTCAATCTCTTTGTGGCGGTGGCATTAGCCCTAACCGCGGCCATGGGCTTTACCTTTACCGTACTGTTGATTCGGTTTGGTTTTCTTGATGTCCCTCTCTTTGCCCCCGGAGAGCCGTTGCCCGATCTCATCTTAAGTTCGGGTAGGGAGGTTCGCTGGGCCATATTTTATGAGGTGTTAGGGGAGGTGTGGACCTGGCTGGCCCTACCGGTGGGCCTCACCCTGGCCGTACTGGGCTTGAGCAGCCTGCTCTATCGGCTGCATCCCCGTTACGTGCGGCGGGGAAGAAGCTTACAGCCGGTAATCGCCGCCCGAAACCCCGAGCTGCTGCACACGATTGTCGAACTGACACACCACGCCGGTTTAAACTCCCCACCGGCGGTTGAAATCGAACCTAAATTGATGATCCCTTATGACGGCCAAATCTTTGGGTTCAAAGGAGGCTACGCTTTGCGCATCGACGGCCTGACGCCGGCGACGATGAAAAAAGCCCCGGCCCGCTTTCGAGCATTTATTCTGCATGAATTGGCTCACATAACCAATCGCGATATCAGCCGTTACTATTTTGCGCTGGCGCTGTGGTCGGCGGTGATGCTGTTGGTCTTGTTCCCTTTGGTCGGCAGCGGGCTGTTGCGGCTTGTTTTTTGGCAGCAGACCACGCCATTTCCCGGTGCTGTCAATGATTGGCCTTATTTTTTCTATGAAATAGTTCCGCGAATTGCATTAATCCTTGTCCAAGCCGGGATTATCACAATTGTAGTTATCGCCATCTTTCAAAGCTTGACCTGGGTTCGAGAACTCTATGCCGACTGGCGAACAGCTTTATGGGGAGTCGAAGCGCCGCTTGTTGAAATCATTCGCTCGAAAATGGATGGAGTCGCAGTAAAGCAAAATGGCTGGCGAAACCGAATTCCCCTCGCTCCGGCTCGCCATCCGGCCGGACAACAGCGCATCGCGACTCTCCAACAACCCCGGCATTTGTTCATCATCAAAAATGATTTACCCTTTTTCGTCGGCTTTCTGATCGCCTTTCTGATTGTGGGCGTCTTGCAAATTGGGCCACATCTGCTGCTGGCCGTCCGCGCTCTGGTTGAGGTTGTTTATTTTTATACGATGGGTGTTTTAACGTCCTGGCTATCGCAGCTAGGCCCTGCCAAGATTATCTTTAATGGGGTTGATCAAATTGCGCTCATTCTGCCCACATTTGTTACGATTATCAGTTTCTTTTTAGGGATGGGGGCGTTGATCGCCGGAACGGTGGGGCTGCAAGTGCAGCGCCAAACGCTGGCCCTGATGGCCAGCGGCAAGCGTCAAAGCTACTGGGGCTTATGGCGGCCGGCATTTATGCTCGCCCTGGGAATTCAGATCGGCTTTTTGGTTATACCCGCCAACCCGCTGGCTTCAATCAGTTATACCTGGCGCAGCTTTATCTTTCATTTTCTGTTAGCTCCGCTCTGGATTATCGGTTTTAGCGGCTTGGTCTGGTTGTGGTTGAGCTACGCCCGTTTTTTCGCAAAAAGAATTCTAGGCGCTTACTGTGCGATAAAACCTCCGGTTTGGCCGCGACGCCGGCTGACCCTTGTCTTGGGTGTACTCTTATGGGTTTTGCTCATTCCGGGAGTTCTAGGCCAATATCTGCTGGCCGATTATGCGTATGACCCGGCCACGTGGGTCGATCCGACTGTACGCACTTTACCTTGGTCTCTTTTCTATTTCTCTTTACCGGTTAGCCTGTTTCTTTTTTTGCTCATCTTCGGTATCTCATTTGTTCTCCTCTGGCTCTCGCGAACCACTCGGCGGATCACGTGTTCCGCTTGCGGAGCCGTTACGTCGCATTCGTACGCAGTAGGGCAGACTTGCGAGCGGTGTGGACAGCCATTGGCCCCTTGGTTGTTTGTCACATCAACCCTAATCCCCAAGATTAACACCTGAATTACCCCGTATTTTCTAACTATTTACTAATTATTTTTACATTTAATTCCTAACGTGATATGCTAGAGTTACCTGTATTGTACCAGTACTGCGATTGTCAGAGACAATATGGTGATAGTGTTTACGTGTACAAATGCCTGTTTTATAATAGTTCGTTATTGCTAGAGCCTTGATAGACGAGTAGACAATCGCTCTTAACCCAATAGCTCAATGC
>JAGRBZ010000768.1 GCA_020433805.1 Anaerolineae bacterium | reverse complement strand
AGGAGCGAGAAATCCCCCAAGTCGCTGTTGGTAACCTGATCCGGGGGATTTCTCGGCAAAAAACGCCTCGAAATGACATGCCTGAGCAGTTACGAATAAAAAATAAGTGGGTAATAGGTGTATGGTCGATAAAGAAAGGGATAAGCAGATGACCAATGTATTACTTTATATGAAGGACGACGAATTGAGAGGGTTGACTAGACTTGTTCTTGAAAAAGAAGGGTTTACCGTTACTTGGACAGATAACAGTCAAGCAGCCCAACATTTTTTACAAAACGAAGCCTATACATTATTTATTGCAGAAGAGACAGATGTTTGGAGAGACTGGCCTGCTTATGATGAATTCTATCGATCGATGAAGGCAGATCCCATACTTTGTACAGTTGGTGTTATCCACACAATAGACTATTTACCTATTGGCGATTGTTGTGGTCTACAAATACACGATCTAGATGAAGAAGACCACTATTTGCTTATGCCTTTTGACCTTAAAGCTCTGTACCAAACCATAAAGAAAGTTGTCGAAACTTACGGGCACTCATACCCTGGGTAGCTCTGCAATAAACCGTGGTAACATTAGAACCCAGGTTTTTCTTGAACATGGAACCGGAAAATGCCTATTTTGGTACGCAATTGGGCAACAGTTTACAATTTAGGCAAAAACCTGGGTTCTTTACCACGCTCCACGGTTTAATGTTATGCTACCATACCCTGTTTTGCCTGATAAAGCGTCCTCAAAAACGGATAACCGCGATGAATCAACAAAACGCAATTAAAATCGATATACATTATAGTGATATCAACACAACACTTGCCTTTTTGCCGATAGAAGCTGCTCCTAACTTTGAAACAGCAAAAAATCGCTTCCTGAGAGAAACACTCTTGGCGCTGGCAGCAATTACTTCACTGATGGATGCATTTGACTACGGTGAGGCAGAGCCGGAGCATATTAAACTCCTCAGCACCATCATCGGGACAATCCATGATCAATTGCTGGACATCCAGAGCCACTATCGTGACTCGCCCTCAATTAGCTCCAATTTCAAATCGCTTTTGGAAAGACTGCACGAAATTATTGATCGTTTAAAACTTAACGCTGACATTCTTCTGCTATATCGCTCTCGTAATTACGAAAAACCGGAAAACGTAGTGCGTACTATCTACCGGCTTCGCGAAAATGCCATTTTTAGACTAACACCAGACAACCGACCCCCTGATGAAGAAGATTTCACAGACATTCGTCTCAAACTGTTGCCGGACAGAGCTGCCGTGCGAAAATTTGTCTTTCCTTACTTCAAACAGGAATTTCCCTACTTAACCCACGAGCGGTTGAACAATAATCACGAAGAATGGTCGCAATGGTGGCTGGGCCACAGTGAAAAAAACCAGCATTTCTACAATTCAATCGTAAAAGTTGCAAACAGCAAGCCGGCGTATGAACGATGGCCACACAGCGGTTTTTTTCAAAAACATTTCATCATTGCGGTGCCGGCGGAAATGCTTCAACTGTTTATATTCCGCCCTGTAGCCTATGATGGCCGGTCATTTACCTATTTTTATAAAGATGAAGCCAAACTCGGAGCTTTATTACGGGCCGAAGCCAGGCCGCTGCAAGAAACCGATGTTTATCATCTCGCGTCGTTTTTTAATAATGTTTTGTTTGATACGGACGACTCGCAGGTGTTGTCATCCGAATTTTCTGTTTTTCGTCCGGTGAATTCGCAACAGACCTTAAATTTTGACGCGGTGGGCGATTGGCTCGGTAAAATCCCTCCACCCACCCTTAGCGGCGATCAATTCTCCGGCTGGCGGCTGGAATTTGCCACGCATGCACGCGCTGCCTATGGAAAAAATCCCATTACCCGCTATTGTCTTTCAATTTCGCCCGATTTTTCCATCCACATCGAAAAAGAGGTTTTAACGTCCAACACATACTTAAAATTTCCTAATCCTCTGTATTAACGTTCGATAATTGATTATGTACGGCATCAGCGGCCTTATCTATCTTGAAAATTATATTTCACCGCAGCATCACGACGCCTTAATCGCGCAGATTGACACTCAACCGTGGGATACATCGCTAAAACGGCGGGTGCAGCACTATGGTTACCGCTACGATTACAAAGCGCGGCGCGTGACGCCGGATATGCATCTCGGATCGCTGCCAAGTTGGCTAAATCGCATTGCGCAGCAGCTATACGACGATGGTTTAATCGAAGTTATGCCGGATCAGGTCATCATCAACGAATATCAACCGGGCCAGGGTATCTCCGCCCATATTGACTGCCAACCGTGTTTTGGACACCGCATTTTTAGCCTATCATTGGGCAGCACAGCCACAATGGTCTTTAGCCAGGAACAAAAGAAGGTCGAGCTAGCGTTAGCGCCTCGTTCGCTGCTGATGATGTACGGGCAGGCTCGCTATAACTGGAAACACGCTATTCCGGCCCGAAAACAGGATAACGGCGTTCAACGCGGGCGGCGCATCAGCTTAACGTTTCGAAAAGTGGAGATGTAGATCGCCAGCAGGGAAGAGCTGACAGATTTTCGCATTCTCTATTAGGTTCTGTTGACATTTGCCTAAACTATGATGGATAATGTCATTTCGAGCGAAGAATGAGCGAGAAATCCCCTACACCGTACGGTTGCCATCGA
>JAGRBZ010000076.1 GCA_020433805.1 Anaerolineae bacterium | reverse complement strand
AAAAATTCAGCTTTAGTTACCATCATCAACAGAAATTGATTAAAAGATTCAAAAAGTCAATTTTTTTTGACCAAAAAAGGTTTAAATTGAGGAAAACAGAGCATTTTTTACAAAAAAATAACTTTATATAACTGTTAGGTGTAAATTTCGTCAATTTTTTTGATGAATTTCTGGTCTCTGACTTATTGTTGGTCAACTTTAAACCGCAGGTATTAAGAAATTTTTGTAGCAACAATTGTGGAAGGAGAGTATCATGGTTGAAAAGAAGTTCTTAAAGAGTAAGCCGGTTTGTCAAGCCACATTTTATTTACCGGATGATATTGAAGCTAAAGAAGCTTGTGTTGTAGGGGAATTTAACGATTGGGATGAGGCTGCGAATCCGTTACGCAAAACAAAAGGGGTTTGGAAAACGACGCTTAAGCTTGACTCCGGTAAGGAGTACCAGTTCAAATATTTGGTCAATGGTAGCGAATGGTATAACGACGACAAAGCCGATAAATACGTAGCCAATGATATGGCGGGTGAAAACTCGGTTTTGGTTGCTATCGATTAATTAAATAGTTTTCTTGGATTGGTCAGAGGCGAAAGCGTCCTATCACTGCCATAGATAGGATGCTTTTTCTTTTTTGAATACCTTTATCGTAGAAGGAGTTGGCACTGTGCGCGTTGGAATTGATATTGGCGGAACGTTTACCGATTTTGTTTTGTTTGACGAGTCGACCGGCGAATATTCAACCTTCAAAATTTTATCAACTCCCCAGGCCCCGGAAGAAGCCGTGTTGGAAGGGCTAAGATCGTTCGATAATGACTCCGCTTCTCTCTCTCATCTCTACATCGTACATGGCTCTACCGTAGCCACAAACGCATTGCTCGAACGTAAGGGTGCCGTCACCGCCTTGATCACAACCGAAGGCATGCGCGATGTCTTGGAGATTGGTCGGCAAAATCGGCCCAATATTTACGATTTGTTCAGTCGGCGTCCCTCGCCGCTTGTCCCGGCGAATTTGCGTTTCGAAGTAGCGGAGCGGGTCGACCATCACGGTCGGCCTATTCGTCCCCTTGATCTCCATTCGCTTGATACGCTGATCGACCAGTTACGCGCTGACCAAATCGAGTCGGTTGCTGTGAGTTTGCTCTTCTCCTTCCTTTATAAAGAACACGAACAACAGATCGGTGAGCGGCTACGACAGGCCGGTTTCTCCGTTTCGCTATCGAGCGAAGTGCTGCCGGAGTTTCGCGAGTACGAACGCACCAGCACCACCGTGGTAAATGCCTATGTCTCGCCCGTGATGGATCGTTACCTGGAGCGACTCGAGCGTGAAAGCCACGCCGCCGATTTTCGCGTAATGCAGTCGAACGGTGGCAGCATTCGAGCCAGCCAGGCGCGGCGCGAGGCGGTGCGCTGCGTGCTTTCCGGCCCGGCTGGTGGCGTGGTCGGGGCGCGAACAGTGGCCCAGGCAGCCGGGTTCGATAAGTTGCTGACCTTTGATATGGGCGGCACGTCAACCGATGTATCCCTCTGTGTAGGGGATATCCAGGTCACCACCGAGTCGGATATTGGCGGTTTGCCCATTCGTATTCCGGTCATCGACATTCACACCGTCGGTTCGGGTGGCGGATCGATTGGCTATGTGGACGCTGGCGGAGCACTGCGCGTCGGCCCGGAGAGCGCCGGAGCCGATCCGGGTCCGGTCTGTTACGGTCGTGGCGGCAGCCGGCCCACCGTCACCGATGCCAACCTCATTCTGGGCCGACTGGCCGCCGATCAATTTCTGGGCGGCCAAATGGATTTGGATGTCACTGCCGCTGAGGCGGCTCTCGATGAACTGGCGCAGCAAGCCAGCCTCGTCGTCAAACCGGGATTGAGTTTAGCGCAAACAGCAGCCCTGGGGATAATCGAGGTTGTTAATGCGCACATGGAACGCGCCCTGCGGGTCATCTCTATCCAGCGGGGACACGATCCGCGTGACTTTACACTGGTTTCGTTTGGGGGAGCAGGCAGTCTTCACGCGGTAGAGTTGGCCCGCAATCTGCGCATTCCGCGGGTGCTCATCCCCCCGGCAGCAGCGACTCTTTCCGCCTTCGGTATGTTGGCTGCCGATGTCATTAAAGATTACGTCCAAACCGTGATGCGACCCGGCGATGTATCCCACAGCGAATTAGAGACGCTCATCGCGCCACTAATCGAGCAAGGGCAGTCCGATGTGCAAGCCGAGGGCGTGCCGCCGGAAAACATCGCTGTCGAACCCCTACTCGATATGCGCTATCGAGGCCAATCGTATGAACTAACCGTTCCTTTTTCGCCAAATTTTGTCGATGCCTTTCACACCGCCCATGCTCAAATCTACGGCCACAGCGATCCCAACGTAGCGGTCGAAATTGTCAATTTACGACTGCGAGCGACCGGAACGTTATCGCGGCCGACGCTGCCAAAAGTTGAGATAAAAACGGTCGAACCCCCGGAGGCTTTTGAGAAACGCTCGGTCGTGCTAAAAGCCGGGAGCGATGAATTGCCTTTCTTTCTAGGACAACATCTGCAGCCGGGCCATTGGTTAAGCGGGCCGGCGGTGGTTATGCAGCCGGATACCACAGTTTTCATCGGTTCTAAGGATACTTTGCGTGTTGACACTTATCGTAATCTCATAATCGAGGTGGCCCAATAATGACGAAGACATATGATCCCATTCAGCTTGAACTTTTCAAAAATCGATTTGCCTCCATCGCCGAGGAAATGGGCATAGTGTTGCGGCGTACAGCGTATTCACCTAATATAAAGGAAAGGCTCGATTTTTCCTGTGCGCTCTTCGATGCCGCCGGTCAGATGATCGCCCAAGCAGCCCACATTCCGGTGCATTTGGGAGCAATGCCTATCTCCGTCAAAACGGCTATTGAGCGATTGACTTTTGAACCGGGCGATGTCGTCATTTTGAACAATCCCTTTGCCGGTGGAAGTCACTTGCCGGACATCACTATGATTACGCCGGTATTTGTAGACGCGGCTGACAATGATGAGAAAATATTGTTTGGCTTTGTCGCCAGCCGCGCCCATCACGCCGATGTGGGCGGCATGACGCCCGGTTCGATGCCGTTGTCAACGGAAATTTTTCAGGAAGGGATTATTATCCCGCCTTTGAAGGTGATCGAAGCGAGCAAGCTCAATCAAGGCGTTATGGATTTGCTGCTGGCCAATGTCCGCACTTCAGAAGAGCGAGCCGGCGATTTACGAGCGCAGATTGCAGCCAACGGCAAGGGTGTCGAGCGGCTAGCGGAGGTCATCGAACGCTATGGACAGACCGAGGTCGCCTATTACATGACCGGCCTGCTCGAATATGCCGAGCGGATGACTCGGGCCTTGCTGGCCGACTTGCCGGATGGCGTGTACGAATTTGAAGATTACCTGGACAGCGACGGCATCGACCCGGAGCCGGTTGCAATTGCGGTAACCATTACCATTGAAAATGATGAAGCGACGGTCGATTTTAGTCGCAGTGCGCCTCAAGTAAAAGGCAGCGTCAATTCAGTTTACGCGGTGACGCTGTCGGCGACGCTGTACGTCTTTCGAGCATTGATTGGGCTGGATATTCCGGCCAACAGCGGCTGTCTGGCTCCCATTACGCTGATTGCACCGGAGGGGACGGTTGTCAACGCGCGGCCACCGGCAGCGGTCGTCGGCGGCAATGTCGAAACCTCACAGCGTATTACCGATGTGTTGTTGGGTGCCTTGGCTCAGGCCAGCCGTGAGCGCGTTCCGGCTGCATCGCAAGGAACAATGAACAATCTCCTGATCGGGGGCTGGGATCCGGAGCGCGAACGTCCCTACACCTATTATGAAACCATTGGTGGCGGTATGGGGGCCGGGCCACAGACGCCCGGTGCCGATGCTATCCAGTGCCACATGACAAATACGCTTAACACCCCCATCGAAGCTTTGGAATATGCGTATCCGTTTCGTGTCCATCGCTACGAAATCCGGCGCGGTTCAGGGGGGGGCGGTCGACAAAAAGGCGGCAACGGTATTCGGCGCGAAATGGAACTGCTTCATGAGGCGCAGTTGACCCTGCTCACCGAACGGCGAGAAATCGCCCCTTATGGCGCAGCAGGTGGAGAGCCGGGACAGCTTGGCAAAAATACCCTCGTACGCGCTGGGCAAGAGATTGCGTTATCGGGCAAAACGACGCAAACGCTCCACAAAGGCGATATTTTACGGTTAGAAACACCCGGCGGTGGCGGCTTTGGTGCTGCTGCTGAATAGTCTGAAAATTCAACCTTAAAATTTAGAAACTTGGACTTGACAAGTAGTGGGTGTTTAGGGTAGAATAGTCATTCGCAGTACAGACCTGAAAAGTTGGTAATTAACCCCGTTCTGAGGTGATGGTCCTCATAAAAATTTTTCTAACCTCTTTTGCAGCAAATATTTGAGTAACGTTTTTACAAAACTTTAAGTTTATGAAATAAGAGGTTGGCATTTCTCCATAGTTGTATAAAATGTAACTGTACAAGCCATGCAATGGATGCCGGCGTGTTTTCTACTGTACTTTACGTTTTCCTCTAAATGACAACTTAATTATTTTAGAAAAACTCTATTGTGTACTCCTCAAACGCTGCAAGTACAACGGTGGTAAAAGTAGTCTTACTCTGACTATTTTCAGAGAAGGCACGGTTCTATAGAGCTGTATTAATCGGTGATTTTATTAAGGAGATTAAGTTTTGATGTCTCAAAATAAGTCTGCGCGCAAAGCCTATGCTCGTATCCCTGATATTTTGAGTTTGCCCAAACTCATTGAAGTTCAATTGCAGTCCTTTCAATCGTTTCGTGAAGAAGGGCTGTTTGAACTGCTGCAAGAAATTTCGCCCATTATTAGTTTTAACAAAAACCTTGAACTGCATTTTTTGGATTATCGTTTTGACGAACCTAAATATGATGAGAAAGAATGCCGCGAGCGCGATATAACATTTGCTACGCCGCTCTGGGTTAAAGTTCGGTTAGTTAATAAGGAAACAGGCGAAATTCAAGAGCAGGAAGTGTTTATGGGCGACTTCCCGCTGATGACCCAAAACGGGACATTTGTTATTAATGGGGCGGAGCGGGTTGTAGTTTCCCAGCTCATTCGCTCGCCGGGTGTTTATTTTACCGTCGAGGAAGATCGGGCTACAGGGCGCGAGTTGGCTTTTGCCAAACTTATCCCCAACAGAGGGGCATGGCTTGAATTCGAAACCTCAAAGCGCGACTTGATTTCAGTAAAAGTCGACCGCAAGCGTAAGCTGCCGGTGTCGATTTTGCTGCGAGCCATTCAGATTGCTAATCTTGATGAAGAAACACTCAAGACAGCAATGAAAGATCCCAGTATATGTGTTGAACTGGGCTTAGGTACAGACGAGCATTTGCTCAGCATGTTTGAAGAAGTTGATAATGATCCGGAACACCAATTTATTCCGGCCAGTATCGACAAAGATCCAACCAAAAACGTCAATGAAGCACTCCTTGAATTTTACAAGAAGTTGCGACCTGGTGACCCGCCGACTATTGATAATGCCGTTACCTTCCTGCAATCCCTTCTTTTCTCATCGCGACGGTATGATCTAAGTAAGGTTGGGCGTTATAAAATGAACCGCCGTTTGGGTCTGGATATTCCGATTGAAGATCGAACGCTGACGACAACCGACTTGATCAAGGTTATCGCCCGTATGATCGATATCAACAATGGTCGCATTCGGCCGGACGATATTGACCACCTGGGTAACCGCCGCGTAAAAACCGTGGGCGAGTTGCTACAAAACCAACTACGCGTTGGATTACTGCGGATGGAGCGGGTTGTGCGGGAACGGATGTCGATTCGTGACCCTGAGCAACTGTCGCCGATGTCGCTGATTAACATTCGCCCGGTGGTAGCCGCAACCCGTGAATTCTTCGGTGGTAGCCAGCTTTCGCAGTTTATGGATCAAACCAACCCGCTGGCTGAATTGACGCACAAACGAACGTTAAGTGCGCTCGGTCCCGGCGGTCTACGCCGTGAGCGGGCCGGTTTCGATGTGCGTGACGTTCACCACAGCCACTACGGTCGTATCTGCCCGATTGAAACGCCTGAAGGTCCGAACATCGGTCTTATTGGTCGATTGGCCGCCTTTAGCCGGGTCAATGAGTATGGCTTTATCGAAACGCCTTATCGCAAGGTTCTTAGCAAAGTCAGCCCGGATGATGTCGATCATTTAGTGAATTCAACCCTCAGGGCTGATGTAAAAGATCCGTCGACGGGTGAAGTTGTATTGGCTAAAGGAACGTTGCTTGATGAAGAATTAGCTGTCAAAATCGTCGACCTCAAATTAGAGGATCCTATCGCGATTAAGGCTAAAGTGACGGACGATATTGAATATCTTTCGGCTGATGACGAAGATGACTATATCATTGCCCAGGCAAACGCCGATCTGGATGAGAATTGGCAGTTTGTTGATGATCGCATCAGTGTGCGATACAACCAGACATTTGCCCTTGAACTGCCCGAAAAGATCGATTACATGGACGTTTCGCCCAAGCAGATTGTCGGGATTAGCGCCGCGCTTATTCCATTTTTGGAGCATGATGACGCTAACCGCGCTTTGATGGGTTCTAACATGCAGCGGCAAGCGGTTCCGCTGGTTCGTCCAGAAGCTCCTGTCGTAGGAACCGGTATGGAACCACAGGCTGCTGTTGACTCCGGTCAGGTTCTGGTGGCGGACCGCCCTGGTGAAATTGTGGGTGTTACCGGCAAGTCGGTTACCCTGCGCGATGAAGATGGCGAAGAAGTTCTGTACACCTTGCGGAAGTTCAATCGTTCCAACCAATCTACCTGTATCGATCAACGCCCGGTGGTTTTTAAAGGGGATATTGTTGAAGAAGGTCAGGTCTTAGCCGACTCAAGTTCAACAGATGGCGGTGAATTGGCTCTGGGGCAGAACGTGTTGTGCGCTTTCCTGAGTTGGGAAGGTGGTAACTACGAGGATGCTATTCTGGTGAGCGAAGAACTGGTCCGCGAAGACAAATTTACCTCTATTCATATCGAAAAGCACGAGATAGAGGCTCGCGACACAAAACTGGGTCCGGAAGAGATTACCCGCGATATTCCGAATGTGGGTGAAGACGCGCTGAAGGATCTTGATGAAACCGGCGTCATTCGCGTTGGGGCTGAAGTTGGCCCTGGTGATATCTTGGTCGGAAAGATTACGCCTAAAGGTGAAACAGAACTAACGCCAGAGGAAAAACTTCTGCGTGCTATCTTTGGTGAAAAAGCGCGTGAAGTGAAAGACTCAAGTTTGCGCCTGCCGCCCGGTGAAAAGGGTATCGTTGTCGATGTTAAAGAATTCTCTCGAGAAGAACATCGCGATTTACCGACTGGTGTTGATCGCATGGTCCGGGTGATGATCGCCCAACGCCGCAAGATCACAGAAGGCGATAAGATGGCCGGACGGCACGGTAATAAAGGGGTTATCTCCAAAGTAGTGCCGGTAGAAGATATGCCTTATCTTGAAGATGGTACTCCGGTAAAGATCATCCTTAATCCTTTAGGGGTGCCTGCCCGGATGAACATCGGTCAGATTCTTGAAACCCACTTGGGCTGGGCTGCTAATCGGCTTGGTTTTCGGGCGGTTACTTCTGTATTTGATGGTGCCGAAGAAGATGAAATTGCCGCTGAATTGGCCCGTGCCTGGCTCATGGATTATGCCTGGGAACAAATATCAACCCGGGCCTGGAACTGGGTAGAAGAGCAAGAGTTTGAAGAAGATGAACTTGAGGATGAAAATGAAGCACGTACGCTTTATCTGATTGAATGGCTCAATGAAGTCGAGGCCAATTTTGATGAAGAGCGCTTGTCGATTGAGCCTATTTACGCCCGTCGAACGGTTCTGGCCGAGTGGTTGCGTGAACAAGGATACGATCCGGAATTTTTGTTAGCCTTCGAGGGGCAACGGCGTCCGCGAGCCATTGGACTTAAAGCGCGTCAGGCTGTCCGTATAGCTTGTCTGCGGGAATGGGTCCGAGCGATGCAGGAAACTGTCGATTATCGTGTAGATAACCGGGCATCGAAAACACTCGCTGAATTAGACGTTGACCAATTAGGTGACGAGGATGTGGATCTCACTGCTCTGACGGTTTCACGTGAGTTGCGCCTGCCGATGCCAACTACCGGTAAGTTTATGCTCTATGATGGCAAAACTGGTGAAGCCTTCGATCAACCGGTAACCGTTGGTATCATCAACATGCTTAAGCTAGCTCACCTGGTTGAAGATAAAGTTCACGCTCGGTCGACTGGGCCGTATAGTTTGGTAACCCAGCAGCCGCTTGGTGGTAAAGCACAGTTTGGTGGTCAGCGCTTTGGCGAGATGGAAGTGTGGGCTTTGGAAGCTTACGGCGCAGCCCATACGTTGCAAGAAATGCTTACCGTTAAAAGTGATGATGTGGTTGGCCGGGTTAAAACTTATGAGGCTATCGTTAAGGGCGAACCGATCCAAGATCCGGGGCTGCCGGAAAGCTTCCGGGTGTTGGTAAAAGAACTTCAATCGCTAGGGCTTTCAGTGGAAGTGATCTCTGAAAGTGATGAAAAGATGTCCTTCGGCAAGGAAGAACAGCGTGAGCGGCTCCCCAAACTTGGTTTGGGTTTAGGTATTCCCGGTGGGGCGCGGTAAAGCAACCGTGTTTGAGAAAAGTTAGGTTGTGTTTGACAAGCCCATAACTTTGTGATATACTGTTCTTTCGTGTGTGGGTAACAACGTTTACGGGAAAAGCGCCTAAAGAGTAGCCTCCCGGCCCACTGAATACATTTTGATAAACACAAGGCCACCGAAATGCTTGCCTATTCGGTGGCCTTGTCTAGTGCCTAAAGAGTTTCAAAAGTTTAATGCTTTAGAAATAGGAGAATATCCTTGCCGACAATTAACCAACTTGTACGAAAAGGGCGAAAAAGTAGAAAGTCAAGAACCAAAGCACCGGCGCTGCGCTTTACGTATAATGCGCTTAAGGGTCGAATGCAGCCAAGCGCTGGCTCTCCTCAAAAACGGGGGGTTTGTACGCAGGTTCGAACCATGACTCCTAAAAAGCCAAACTCGGCACTGCGGAAAGTGGCTCGGGTGCGCTTGACCAACGGGATAGAGGTTTCGGCTTATATTCCGGGTGAGGGGCACAATTTGCAGGAGCACTCCGTTGTGTTGGTTCGTGGTGGTCGGGTCAAAGACTTACCGGGAGTTCGTTACCACATTGTGCGTGGCGCGTTAGACTCCACAGGTGTGGATAAAAAGCGCAGAGGTCGTTCTAAATACGGAACCAAGCGACCTAAGGGCTAAAGTGTGGTAGCTAGGTGTCGGTTGTATTGGCTGTAACAAAAGTTCATCTAGGATAATGTGATATATGGCTAGAAGAAATAGAGCTCCGAAGCGGCATGTTGAGCCGGATGTAAAATATAGCAGCGTATTGGTTACCAGCTTTGTTAATAAATTGATGAAGAATGGTAAGAAAACTGTTGCGTTTACGATCTTTTACGATGCGTTGGATATTGCTGCTGATCGGACGAAAAAGCCGGGTATAGAAATCTTTGAGCAGGCGATGAAAAATGCCACGCCAATGGTTGAGGTTCGGCCTCGCCGCGTTGGTGGTGCTACTTATCAGATTCCTATGGAAGTTCGCCCTGAGAGAAGACGAAGTTTGGCTATTCGGTGGTTAGTAAGTAGCGCGCGTGCTCGGTCTGGTCGCTCTATGGCTGAAAAATTAGCGGCTGAATTTTTAGACGCCTCAAATAACCAAGGGGCTACTGTTAAGAAGAAGGAAGATACTCACCGAATGGCTGAGGCGAACCGAGCCTTTGCCCATTATCGCTGGTAAAGTTGGTGAGGTAAGGCCGTACGTATGAAGAGTGCGGTTGTTCAGCGGTATAGAGAAGTTGCCAAAGTCCAAAACTCTCACGAGTACCTGTTTCTCTTTGTTTACCTGCAACGGAGTTTTGGTCTTTTAATGTATTGATGTAGTACGAGTTTTAGCGAGAGTAAAAATGAAGCGCAATTACCCTCTAGAGCGTACCAGGAACATTGGAATTATTGCTCATATCGATGCCGGTAAAACGACCGTTACCGAGCGTATTCTGTTTTATACACAGAAGATTCACCGCATTGGTGAAGTGCACGACGGCGCGGCTACTATGGATTGGATGGAGCAAGAGCAAGAGCGAGGTATTACAATCACCTCGGCTGCGACAACGTGTACCTGGGACAACCATCAAATTAATATTATTGATACACCAGGCCACATTGACTTCACCGCTGAAGTTCAACGATCATTGCGCGTCTTGGATGGCGGGGTCGTTGTTTTTGATGCCGTTGCCGGCGTTGAACCGCAGTCTGAAACCGTTTGGCGGCAGGCTGATCTCTTTAATGTTCCTCGAATTTGCTTTGTTAACAAAATGGATCGTACCGGGGCTGATTTTAATCGCTGTGTTGACATGATTGTTGATCGGCTTAAGGCTAACCCTGTGCCCATTCAGATGCCGATTGGTGCTGAAAGCGACTTTAGGGGTGTTGTCGATTTGATTAAGATGGAAGCTGTTTTCTATCTTGATGACCTTGGTACTAAATCCGAAGCCAAGCCGATCCCGGAAAATATGCTCGAAGAAGCTCAATTATTGCATGAGCAATTGGTGGAAAAAGTAGCCGAGTCTGATGATCGCCTTATTGAAAAATTTCTAGAAGGCGAGGAGATTACGACTGACGAATTGATCCACGCGCTGCGCATGGCGACTTTGGCCGGTAATATTGTTCCGGTATTGTGTGGTTCGGCTTTAAAGAATAAAGGTGTGCAGCGATTACTCGATGGCGTAGTTCACTATTTGCCCTCTCCTAAAGATGTCCCCCCGAAAATTGGGATTAATGCTAATACGGATGAGGAAGTGACCGTGTTTGCCGATGAATCGGATCCGTTTGTAGCCCTTGCTTTCAAAATCGTAACTGACCCGTTTGTAGGGCGATTAACTTATATTCGGGTTTACTCTGGTGTTTTGGAAGCCGGTGGGACTGTGCAGAATACGTCTAAGCTCAAGAAGGAGCGAATTGGACGATTACTTCAGATGCACGCCAACAGCCGAGAAGAAATTAAGGCTGTGTTTGCCGGTGATATTGCTGCTGTTGTTGGTTTGAAGCAGACGTTTACCGGTGAAACCCTGTCGGATGTTAAACGGCCGGTTATTATGGAGAATATCAAGTTCCCTGAGCCGGTTATTAGTCTGGCAATTGAGCCGAAAACCAAAGCGGATGAAGATAAACTCTCTATTGCTTTGCAAAAATTGGCTGAAGAAGATCCCACTTTCCAAGTAAAGACAGATGAGAATACCGGTCAAACCCAGGTTGCCGGGATGGGCGAGTTACACCTGGAAGTTTTAGTCGATCGGATGAAGCGTGAATTTAAGGTCGAAGCTAATGTCGGGCGTCCGCAAGTTGCTTATCGTGAGACAATTACGCAGCCTTCAAAGGCCCAGGGTCGCTTTGTTCGGCAATCAGGTGGTCGTGGTCAGTTTGGGGATGTTCATTTGGAAGTAGAACCTCTGGAAAAAGGTAAAGGTTTTGAGTTTGAAAGCAAAATCTTTGGTGGTTCTATTCCTAAAGAATATATTCCGGCTGTTGAAGCCGGCGTGAAAGAGGCTCTGTCGACGGGTGTAGTAGCCGGTTATCCTGTTGTGGATATTAAGGTAACTTTGGTTGATGGTTCCTATCACGAGGTTGACTCATCTGAGATGGCCTTTAAAATTGCCGGTTCGATGGGCTTCAAAGAAGCCATGCAAAAAGGTCGACCGGTTCTGTTAGAACCCGTTATGAAGGTAGAAGTTACTAGCCCTGAAGATTTTATGGGTGATGTTATGGGTGATCTTTCCTCGCGACGCGGCCAAATTGAGGGTATGGAGCCTCGTACTGGTGGTGTAACGGCTATTAAAGCAATGGTGCCACTGTCTGAAATGTTTGGGTACGCGACATCCCTTCGGTCAGCCACTCAGGGGCGAGCCACTTTTACTATGGAGTTCGATCACTACGAACCTGTGTCTGATAATTTGAAGGAAAAAATTCTTTCAGGGAGTAACCAGTAAAGGTTTTTGGGAATTTGAGTGGAGAATTTGCGTAAATTCTTCTAATCCTTATACTTAAGTGGTTTTGCCTTAACCGTATTAAGGATGATTAACGACTGTTAATGAATTTAGATATCTTACACGTCTTGTGTTGATTTGTAAGGAGATACATCATGGCGAAAGAGACATTTAAGCGAGATAAACCCCACGTGAATATCGGGACGATTGGTCACGTGGACCACGGAAAAACAACGCTGACCGCAGCAATAACGAAAACCTTGAGCTTGAAAGGCTATGCCGACTTCCGCGCGTTTGAGCAGATTGACAACGCTCCGGAAGAAAAAGCACGGGGGATTACGATTGCTATTGCGCACGTAGAATACCAAACCGACACGCGTCACTATGCCCACGTCGACTGTCCCGGCCACGCTGACTATATCAAGAATATGATCACCGGTGCAGCGCAGATGGATGGTGCAATCTTGGTTGTATCGGCTCCGGATGGTCCGATGCCGCAGACGCGGGAGCACATCCTGCTGGCGCGTCAGGTGGAAGTGCCGGCAATGGTTGTCTTCCTAAACAAAGTCGATATGATGGATGACGAAGAATTGTTGGAACTGGTTGAGTTGGAACTGCAAGAACTGTTGAGCAGTTACGACTTCCCGGGCGATGAAATTCCGATTATTCGGGGGAGTGCCTTGGCCGCACTGCAAGCTGATAATGACCTCAACAATCCGGCCTACAAGCCGATTTTGGATCTGATGGAAGCAGTAGACAGCTACATTCCGACGCCTGAGCGAGACATCGACCGCCCGTTCCTGATGCCGGTAGAAGATGTGTTCAGCATCAAAGGGCGTGGCACCGTGGCTACGGGTCGTGTCGAGCGGGGAAAAGTGAAAGTCAACGAAGAGATAGAGATTGTTGGCTTGAAAGACACCCGCAAAGTCGTTGTGACCGGGGTTGAAATGTTCCGGAAGATCCTGGATGAAGGGGTAGCCGGAGACAACGTCGGTGTGCTGTTGCGGGGTATCAACCGGGAAGAGATTGAGCGGGGTCAGGTATTGGCCAAGCCAAAGAGTATCACGCCGCACACGACGTTTGTGACGCAAGTGTACGTCTTGAAGAAAGAAGAAGGGGGACGACACACGCCGTTCTTCAAAGGGTATCGACCGCAGTTCTACATCCGAACGATGGATGTGACGGGCGAAGTGGTGCTGCCGGAAGGGGTAGAGATGGTGATGCCTGGGGACAACGTCGAGTTGACGGTGAAGCTAATTGTGCCGGTAGCATTGGAAGACGGTTCGAAGTTCGCTATTCGAGAAGGTGGGCGGACAGTCGGTGCCGGTGTTATTACTAAGATTGTCGAATAGAGTTCGCACGCTCGATTATAAATTTTTTGCAATCTGACTTTTTATGAAATGAGTCAGGGGGTTGAGAGGCTAGTTTTCCTCTCTGCCCCCTTTTTGTGAACGAACGACGAAACACACCTGAAATTTTTTGTGGTTTGTCGAGAGGAGTAAGATGTAACATGGCAAAATCAAAATCAAGATCGAACTCCACTACAGTCAGTACTCGAGAGTCTAATTTTCTCGTTAAATACTTCAATGAAACACGTGCTGAATTACGTAAAGTGACCTGGCCGACCCGTGACGAAACACAAAATCTTACGATGATAATTGTAATCGTAACGGTGGCTATGGCGATTTTTTTGGGAACATTGGATTATTTGTTCCAAGTTGTCGCAGCAGGTGTTATCGGCTTGAATCCAGTTAGTATTGCTGTAGCCGTTGTGCTCTTTGCCATCGGTGCTGCTGCATTTTATTTCAACAACCAAGAAGTGTAAGATAATTAGTACTTAGAGTGCATTTATGGCTGATGAAAAAGACCCTGTAGAAGATGGTTTAGAAGAAGATATTGATGAGGCTTTGGAGGAAGATTCTGAGTTTGACGACGATAGTGAGGAGTCTTCAACAGAGCGTCCGAGTGATACAGGTTGGTATGTGATTCATAGCTATTCCGGCTATGAAAATAAGGTTCAGAAAAACTTAATGCACCGTATTGAGTCGATGGGGATGCAGGATAGTATCTTTCAGATCGTAGTACCTACTGAAGAAGAGGTCGAGTTGAAAGATGGACATCGACGTACGGTAGAACGCCGCGTTTTTCCTGGATACATTTTGGTAGAAATGGTCTTAGATGAAGACTCCTGGTATGTGGTTAGAAATACTCCGGGAGTTACCGGATTTGTTGGTTCGGGAAATAAGCCAACGCCTTTGCGCCAAGATGATGTTGATAAAATTCTCAAGCGCATGGAAGCTGAAGCACCTAAAGTTAAAGTGAGCTTCCGGGTGGGGGACCGCGTTCGTATTGTTGAAGGCCCCTTCGAAGACTTTATGGGTACGGTAGATGAAATCGACCTTGATAGAACTCGGGTAAGAGTTCTTGTGAATTTCTTTGGTCGAGAAACCCCGATAGATCTTGACTTTTTACAAGTAGAGCGAACCTAATTTGTGTTTGCTTACTAACTGCATTACATAAGTTTAAAGGAATTGACGTATGGCTAAAAAGATAAAAGCTATTGTAAAATTGCAAATTCCTGCCGGCAAAGCTAATCCAGCTCCTCCAGTAGGTACGGCCTTAGGGCCTCATCAGATTAATATTATGGCGTTCTGTAAAGAATATAATTCCAGAACCCAACATCAGATGGGCTCTATTATTCCGGCTGAGATTACTATTTTTACGGATCAAACTTTCTCATTTGTCACAAAGGCTCCTCCGGCCAGTGATTTAATCAAGAAAGCTGCCGGTCTTAGCAAAGGCTCCGGCGAACCTAACCGGAATAAAGTAGGCAAGCTAACCCGCGCTCAGGTGCGGGAGATTGCCCAAAACAAAATGCAAGACTTAAACGCGATTGATATTGATGGCGCAATGAAACAAATTGAAGGTTCTGCGCGCAGTATGGGGATACGGATAGAAGACTGAGCGCTTCTTTCCTCGCTGTGGGAGGGTTCCCACCTATGATAACCCGCTATTACCACTAAGGAGATAAAAATGGCAAAGCACGGTAAGAAGTATCAAGAGGCAGCCAAACTGGTTGATAATGCGAAAGAATATACACCAGAAGAAGCTGTTGAGTTAGTCAAAAAAACATCCTATGCAAAATTTGATGCGACTATTGAAGCCCACTTGCGCATGGGACTTGATCCTAGAAAAGCTGATCAGCAAATTCGAAGTACGGTCCAATTGCCGCACGGTACCGGACGTGTGGTAAGGGTGCTGGTCTTTGCTGAAGGAGAGGATCAAAAAAATGCTCTTGATGCCGGAGCGGATCACGCCGGTACTGATGAGTATATTCAAAAAATTCAGGACGGTTGGTTTGAGTTCGATGTTTCGGTGGCTACCCCGCCTGTCATGTCCAAAGTTGGTCGTTTAGGTCGACTTTTGGGGCCGCGCGGCTTAATGCCTAGCCCGAAAGCAGGAACTGTTGTTCCCGGCTCTGATATAGAACGGGTAGTTTCAGAATTGAAATCCGGGCGGGTGGAGTTTAGGCTAGATAGAACAGCGAATGTCCATGTGCCAATCGGTAAAGCCAGTTTTTCGGAAAATCAACTTTTTGAAAATTTATCAGCATTGATGGAAGCAATTGTTCAAGCTAAACCTTCTGCTGCTAAAGGGCTTTATATTAGACGCGTCGCTTTGAGTGCCACGATGGGACCTGGTGTGAAAGTGGATCCCATGCAGGCAATGCAGTTGAAATTAGCCTAGTTTTGTTGTAACCTACGTCTTATCATTTTGGAGAATTAGCTTATATAACTTGGTTTGTACAAGTTAATAGTATAGATAGTTACTGAAGACAGCAGGTGTGCATCTTTGAATGCACTTAATACCTGGGTAGCCTGCCGAGGTAAGATCGTAGATTGTTCTGAGTGCGTTTACATTTTTTGTAAATTACTCTTTTGCTTTGTTTTTTCTATGTGTCTCTACCTTGGTTGGGTAGAGACTTTTTTATTGTTAAGCGAAAACTATTAAAGAAAGGAGGATCGAAACTTGGCTATAACGCGCGAAAAGAAAGAAGAGCTAATTGCTCAATATGTCCAAGATATCAATGATAGCGAAGGCCTTATTATTACTGAATATCGAGGGCTAAGTGTGCAGCAACTTCAAGAACTTCGGGCTAAGATCCGGGAAGCGGAAGGAAGCTATGCCGTTATTAAGAATACGTTGGCTAGACGTGCGCTTGCAGAAGCTGGGATAACTGTTGACGATAGCTTGTTAACTGGCCCGATTGGAATAGGGTTTTGTCACAAAAACCTTCCGGGTGTGGCTAAAGCCGTAACAGATTTCGCTAAGAGTAATGAGCAAATGGTCGTTAGAGGCGGTCTCATTGGCAGCAGTGTAATCGATGAGGCTGGTGTTAAAGAGTTAACCAAGTTACCCCCGATTGAAGTTGTTCGTGCCCAGTTGCTTGGCTTGCTTAACACTCCGGCTTCTCAACTGGTTGGTGTGCTCAATGCCCCGGCATCGCAGTTTGTTGGCGTTCTGTCTGGTGGTGTACGTCAACTGGTCAATGTGCTCAATGCCTATTCTACTAAAAATCCGGAAGAAGCAGCTTAGGCGAATGGTTGTAGGGTACAATCGCTATATGTGTTTCGTGACAAAAAGATTAACTAACTTATTTTATATACAAGGAGTTTTAAAAAATGGCTGATATCGAAAAACTTGCAGAAGAGCTAAGTCAATTGACCGTTTTAGAAGCGGCTGACTTAACCAAAATTTTAGAAGAAAAATGGGGCGTTAGCGCTGCCGCTCCGGCTGCCGTTATGGCTGCTGCTCCGGCTGCTGTTGCTGGCGATGGTGGCGCAGTTGAAGCTGAGGAAGAGAAAACCGAATTTGATGTTACCCTGAAAGATGTTGGGGCTAAGAAAATTCAGGTTATTAAAGCAGTTCGTACCTTACGCTCTGACCTGGGCTTGAAAGAAGCTAAAGAATTGGTTGATAGTGCTCCGGCTAAGATTCTTGAAGCTGTTAGCAAAGAAGCCGCTGAAGACGCTAAAAGCAAACTGGAAGCAGAAGGCGCAACCGTCGACGTTGCTTAATCAATGTTCAAATAAAAAGGGCCTGCTTGATTGAGCAGGCCCTTTTTTTATTTACTCTAAGGGAGAAATTCTTTCAACAATCTGGGCATACTCGTCAGCCAAGGCTTCTGCCTCGATTTGCGACTCTGCTTCTGTCGTAATTCTGAAGTAAGGTTGGTCGGGGTCTGGAACAATCAATCCCCATTTATTAATACCAAGATTAACCTTAATGCCGTAGTTTGTATCTTGATTTTTATCGTTGCTAAATTTTTCGTTAATTAAGCGCATAACTCTTGGTTTTGCTTCCCACACACACGATACTCTTCGTTCGGCCACAAAGTAAGGCGGCAAATTTAAGGTGATGTCGCTTATAGAGATTTTTTGGGTAGCCAGGTATTCCAATAACTTAGCTAAGGCCATCATCCCATCTGTAGTGCTGTGAAAGTCAGGGAAGATGAAGTTGCCTTTACCATCGCAGCCCATAATGACATGATGTGTGAGGGTCGCTTTAACGAGCGCATCGGTTTCCATTTCTGTCCGCAATATCTTGCCCCCATGCCGTTCGGCGATCTGCTCGAAGATGTTGGGCATATTTGTTGGAATAGCGACTGTGCTGCCGGGCGCATCCCGAAGCGCGAGTTCTACCATGAGAGCGCAGGCCGTAATCCCTCGTAGCAGGTTGCCCCGATCATCAACAAATACAATTTTTTCACCGCCCGGATAAAGACGCGCTCCAAATTGAGCACCCAAAGCCGTTGTAATCACCTGCATTTGTCTGAGGGACGTTTGAAGCTGCGATTGACTGGGCAGCGAGTTGATCTTATCAATATTAGCGTTGAGAGCCACAACGTTGCATTGCAATTCATCAAGAATGATGGGCAGCACGTTAGCTATCGGTGCATCGGCGAAATCAATAACCAAATTAAAGCCAAAATTTTGAATGGCTTTGGTGTTAAGTTGTTTAAGATAATCATCGATATAGCGTTCGCGAACGTTTTGAGCGTAATCGATGATGCCAATATCATCAAGATAGACACGTCGAAAATCTTCTCGGAAAAAGATGCGCTCAATATTTCGCTCATTATCTTTGCTAATGTTAAGGCCGTTATTGTCCATAAAGCGAATATCGACCACTCTTTGATCAAATGGGGAAAGCCTGACGTGAACACCTGCTTCGGCCCGGCTGATCTTTGTAAAGTAGCGGGCCACAGGGATAGGCTGACTGCCCAAATCCCACACGTTGACGCCGGCCGATGGCAAACCGGAAATAATGGCCCGTTTAATCATGCGAGGACTGCGGTGCGTATCGCGATTGATAGTTACTACGCTGCCTTTGGTGAGTGTTGCGCCGAACGCTGCCCCCAGTTTGCTGCTGAACTCTGGGGTAAGATCGATGTTGACGACACCGGTTACACCGTAGCGACCAAACAGAACGCGCCGGCCTTGCGATCCCCAAATGATGCTGCTGTTAACAATGGCTCCCGGTTCGACCTCTTTACCGGGCCAAATCTTAACACTGGGGTGGATAACGGCTCCTTCGCCAATGATAGTGCCATCGCCAATAACCGCGCTTTCAAAAACGGTGGAATAGGTTTTTAAACTGCATTGCCTTAAAACAACAGCCCCGCTCAACTGCGCTCTCTCGCCGATATAGCAGTTACGCCATACAATCGACCGATCGATCTGCGCCCCATTGTCAACGACTGTGTAATCTCGGATGACGGTTGGGCCGCGAATGGATACATCATCTTTTATTTGTACCGAGTTTCCTAAGTAAAGCGGCCCTTCCAAATGAGCCGTTGGGGAAATTTCAACATCCTGCCCGGCCCAAACCCCATTGCCAATATACCGACCTAAACTTATTCCTTCAACTTTTCCTTCTAACGCATTGGCCGTAGCACGGATGTATTCGGCTATGTTGCCAACGTCGCACCAATACCCTTCGGCAATGTAGCCATACAAAGGATAGCCTTTGTCATGCAGCATCGGAAATAAATCTTTGGCAAAGTCAAAGGGGGTATTTGGAGGAATGAAATCTAAGATATCCGGCTCTAAAACGTAGATGCCTGTATTAATATGATCAGACATCACCGACCCACGGCTGGGCTTCTCCTGAAAGTGGGTGATCTGCCCCAGTGAGTTGGTGGTGATAACACCGTATTCAACCGGATTGGCAATGTTATAGATGGCGATGGTAGCTAAGGTGTTAGACTTTTTGTGGTAGTCGATGAGGTCAACAAGGTTAAAGTTCGTTAAGGCATCGCCGCTGATAACCATAAAGGTGTCATCTAAAAAATCGAGCGCATTTCTAACGCTACCGGCGGTACCTAACGGTGTCTCCTCTACGCTGTAACGAATGGGAAGGCCAATCGCCGAGCCGTCGCCAAAGTAATCCTGAATTAAATCGGCCAGGTACTGAACCGTAATAACAACTTCAGTAATACCGTGCTGTTTCAGCAGATCAAGAATATGACTCATCACGGGCTTATTGACAATGGGTATCATAGGCTTGGGTCTTTGAATTGTCAGTGGGCGAAGTCTAGAACCGGACCCACCAGCCATGACAACCGCTTTCATAAATATTTATCCCCCGTGTTTTCTTGTGTTAATTTTGTGTCCGTTTTTTCAGACTTATCATACCATAAACTTAAATTGTCGTAAATTACACTACATCGAATCAACCCTAACGGAAACTCGATCCGTATATTTCCAATTGCCTCAGACTCGTTTATAATTGTAGTAAGACCGCCCGAGTGCAGATACTATTCAACTATAGAATATATCATCTGCTACCATCTATAAGGGCAGAGGAGAGTTTTAATAAAGAAGCTTTTCGACCTCTTTGCTTTTATCCCGTTTCTAATAAAAATCCAAGCATCATTTATAATTTAGGAGGTAGGAAATTGTTTAGATCTATCAAGTATGGGACAACTTTGATCGTGGTGTTAACGTTGCTCATCACCATAGCATCATCCGCTTTTGCCGCACCCGCTTATCAGGGTGATCAGGATATTGTCGATACCCTGACAGTGGATGGTCGTTTCTCTACATTGGTTACGGCTCTGGATACAGCCGATCTGGTTGATGTGCTCAAAGGCGAAGGCCCCTTTACGGTCTTTGCCCCCACAGATGCCGCTTTTGAGGCGCTGCCGGAGGGTACGCTTGATGCGCTTATGGCCGATGTTCCGGCGCTGACGGATGTGCTTTTGTATCACGTGGTACCTAACCAAGTAATGGCTGTTGATGTTGCTACCCTCGATAGCGCACCTACTGTGTTAGGTACATCAGTGCCTGTCTCCTCCAGCGATGGCAACGTGATGATCGATGGCGCTAACGTCATTGTGACCGATATGGAAGCCTCAAACGGCGTCATCCACGTCATTGATGCTGTACTTATTCCTGAAGGCGTTGCTGCTTCATTGGAAGGTGACGCAATGACCAAAGATGAATCGATGGCCGAAGATGAAGCTACAGTCGATGAGGCTGCGATGGCTGAAGAGGAAACTGTGGTGGTGGAAGAAGAAGCCACAATGGCCGATAGTGATACGGTAGTCGAAGAGGAAACCATGGCGGAAGAAGAAACGACCATGGCCGACAGCAGTGCAGCTACGGAAAGCGAATCGCCGGCCGGTCTACCCTCAACCGGAGGACATTACATGTTACTCTCGTTTATCATCGTTGGATTTGTTTTGGTGGGGATGATTTTAGCGTTAGGTGGTTTGGCCTTGCGCGTAGGCATCGGTTTGATTAAATAGATAACGGCTAATACTACTACGAGATTTTAGCATAAGCCCGAGAAAGAAACCAGGGTTTTCGGTTAATACGATCAATTTCGTGCCTAAAAAAGCTCACTCAAGAGCATATTTTCACTTCTAAAGTCAAAACCCTGGTTTCTCAGACCGAAGTCTCGTTGTAATACTAAGTGCGGCTAATATAAAGAGGCTATCGCGTGATAGCCTCTTTTTTTGTCTCCGTAACCCTATTTGACAAATGCGTTCAAAAAAAGAAAATTTTTATGATTATTCTTATTGTTCGTGAGAATTCGTTGCCACCATGTTTACGTACCCCTGATCTGGTTAACGCATCTACAAGCTCTGTTATCTACTTGAATAAGAAAGGGTTCGATAAAGCTATCTCATGAAAATACTGTCGATTGCCGGTGGAGCCGTCTTACTGCTTATAGCGCTCAGTTGGTTTGCTTTTGGGCAGTTTCAAACAATCCGTACTGTAAAATATGGTATTCCTCAAGGAACGCAACAAAGCTTAGAAAATGGCCGACCGGGCGTGCAGTTCCCCGATACCATCACCCTGACCGTTGGCCTCAAAGATACCATTATTATCGAAAATCAAGATGATGTCATCCACGTTTTTGGCCCGTTTGTAGTCGGCCCCCATTCCACGCTTCGGAAGCGATTTGATACCCCTGTCGTGTACGAAGGCGCTTGCACTTTTCATCAAGATGAACACATGCGGATAGTTGTCAATCCGGCTCCCTGGGATTTTTCGGCAGAGTAAAGAAATCTATATCTTCAGATAGCTCTGCACTAAACCAGGGTGAAGAAAATTAGACAGAGTTAACAAGATTTACTTGATTATGATAGATAAAATCGTGATAATCATACCGAAGGTTCTGTCGATTATTTTGTCGATCTTCCCTCGTTCTCACGTTTCCACGGTTTAATGTTGTACTCCCCATCTGCAATTTTACGCAGGTAGTAAGGCATATTATTACCTCCTTAGACTTCACATAAAGTTTTCTCTCAGACTATTTTTATTCTCTAGAGACGATTCGGTATTTTAATGTCTGCGAATTCATTCGCAGCATGACAGAAGAAACGTGTTGAAAACAGGTTAAGGGGGAAATCCAATAACCTGTTTCAACAGGTTTCTATTAGCAGCGACCGAATTCATTCGGTTGCGATAGGCCTTCACGCACTTAACCGAGTTAGTATCAAGGGTGTTTTACTTTTTGGCGTGTTTGAATTGTTAATTGCCTAGAAGTGGGTAGGCGTCTTAAATTAAGGGTTGACAAAAAGTTTCATGTATGGTATATTTATGAAAATAATTTTCATAAATTAATACGTTAATTCAATGGTGAAAATGGATTATCAATCGAACCAAGATCGTGGCTCACTAGCGGTTATATCAGATGCACTCCCAAATCTAAAAGGCGCAGCGCAAATGGTAGCGCAATTTATACTTGATGCGCCGCAAGAAACGATCAATCTCTCTATTACGGAGCTAAGTTCGCGTGTAGGCGTGAGCGAGGCCAGTATCGTTCGTTTTGCTCAAGCGGTAGGCTATTCTGGCTTTCATGCCCTCAAAATTCGCTTGGCTGAAGATATTGTCTCGCCTACGTTTCTTGTCCATGAAGATCTGCAGCCGGATGATGGGCCAGCCACCGCTGTGCAAAAAGCGATGACAGCGGGATTGCGCTCGCTGGAGGATACAATCCGTATCTTGGAGGTGCCGGTGTTGGAAGCGGCTATCAAGGCGTTGGCCAATGCGCGGCAAATTGAACTGTTTGCCTCAGGGAACTCAATCCCCATGGCTATGGACCTCAATTTCCGGCTAACAAAGATCGGACTACAAAGCCGCTTTTCGATTGATCCGACAATGCAGGAAATGTATGCCAGCCTGGTTTCTTCTGAAGATGTAGCGGTCGGTATCTCCCATACAGGAAGCTCGAAAGACACCGTCTATGCTTTGGAACTGGCAAAACAGCGCGGCGCACACACGATCTGTATTGCTAATCATTCTGACTCGCCCATTACCCGTCACAGCGACTTTTGTTTGTTTACATCCACGCGCGTTAGCCATTTTCGTGATGATCGGATGGCCTCCAACCTGGCCACGTTGGCACTAACAGAAGCCCTTTATGTGGGGCTCTCTGTCGAGCTTTCCGATACTTCAGTACAGGCTGCCTCCAAAACCGGGAGGGCAACCGGCCATCGTAAATATTAACTTTAAAAAGGAGGACAAGGAGGTGAACACTGTCGGATAAAGCAATGTAAAGTAGGTTAAAAGGGACAGTGCCGTGCATTTGTGTGCAGGTGCAGACTCAATTTAGATGTTCACTATCAAAAACTATTTCAAGATCTATTTACTAAGGAGAATAGACCAATGAACAAAGGAGTTATCCGTTTATTCTTGGCGCTGATTTTATTTGCTGCCATAGCAACCGGGTGTGCCTCACAGGCTACACCAGAAGCACCCGCCGAAAACGACGTCGATACTACAGCCGAAGAGGCTGCCGAACCCGCAGAAGAAGAGGCTGCTGAACCCGCAGAAGAAGAGGCTGCCGAACCCGCAGAAGAAGAGGCTGCTGAACCCACAGAAGATGCCGCTGCTGAACCTTCCGGCGAAACCGTTACGCTTGAGTTTGCGCAATGGTGGGAACCCGAACTGCCCGAAGGTGAATTCAGAGCTTTGATGGATGAGTTTGAGTCACAAAACCCCGGTATTGAGGTCGAGTTACTAAGCGGCCCCTACTCCGCCACCCGCGAACAGATTGTTGCCGGTGCCGCGACAGGCACCATGGCCGACGTTGTAGGTCTGGACGGTGCCTGGGTAAGCGACTTTGTAAAGCAAGGCGCATTGGCCAGCCTGTCTGATCTAATGGGCGACGCCGGCTATGACGACAGCGAACTTGCTGCTCAGATTAGACTGAGCGATGCCACCTACATGATCCCCGTAGTTAACTTCGTTTATCCCGTATTTGTCAACCTAGATCTGATGGAGCAGTCAGGCGTATCCGATATTCCTTCCACCCGAAGCGAATTCGCCACGGCTGCCGAAATGATGACCGATCCCGACAATAATGTGTATGGTTGGGTTCTGCCCCTGTCCTTGGAACAACCCAACGGCATCCAGAATGATGTCATGGCCTGGGTTTGGGCTTCCGGCGGCAGCATGCTGGACGGCGGTCAGCCGAGCCTGGTCGGCAATGAAGATGTTAGCAGCGCGATGGAGTTCATTAAAGGGCTGTATGATGCGGGTCTTATCGCCCCCGGCACTTTCAACATGCGTGAGCAGGACAAAGTAGAAGAATTCACCAATGGCCGCGTGGGGATGATGGTTGACTCACTGGCCCACATCAACTTAATTCGTGAAAGAAACCCCGACCTGAACTTTGCTATCACCGCTTTACCGGCCGTTGAAGGTTACGATGGGCCGCGCGGTCTGCCGTATGCTTCCTGGGGCATCGGCGTTGCTGAAAACAGCGAGCACCAAGCCGAAGCCTGGCGACTGGTTGAGTTCTTGATGAGCCAAGAAATGAACTCCCAACTGTCATCGATTGCCAATGCTTTCCCTGGCAACGTCAACGCTACACCCGATTTTGTTGAATCGGATGAGCTGTTCGCCGACGCCTTCGAAGTCTTCCAAACCGGTACGCTGGCTAACGAATTTGTTGGCCTGCCGGTAGCCGAAGAACTCATGCGCCAGTATGACGAGCAGTTCCAACTTTATCTTGAAGGTGATTTAACGCTGGATGAATTCCTCACCGGCGCACAGGAATCCTGGATGTCGAACTTCTAATAGAATAAAGGTGACAGTCACTTGCAAGTAACTGTCACCTTTGAAACAAGATTACGTCACTCCCGGTACGAAGGCTGCAAGGTACTGGTGCCTTGCAGCCTCTCTTAGATAGAGAAAGGATCTTTATCCTATGACGAATATCAGTATCGCAAACACAGAATCAAAAAACCATAATTGGCAGAAAACAAGAAAAAAACTCGTTCCCTTTGCCTACTTATCACCGACAATCGCATTGCTGACCGTATTGTCGCTGATTCCCATAGCCATTGTCTTCTACTATTCTTTAATGGACAATGTCATCATCACCCGTGATGCGCCATCCTTCGTCGGGATTAGCAACTATGTGGACATCATCACGGACAGTGTTTTTCTTGAAGCGCTTAGCAATACCCTTTTCTTGACCATCGTCAGCGTTGTGGCCCACCTTATTATTGGCTTGGCCTTTGCCATGCTGTTGAATACCGAGGTCATCAGCCCGATGACACGAGCGCTTTTTCGGGTTGTCTATATCCTGCCGTGGGTATTTACCGCCTCGATTATCGCTATTCTTTGGCGGCTGATGCTCAACCCCAACGGTATCATCAACTATTTGCTGATGTGGTCTAACCTTGTCAGTCACCAAATCGAATGGCTGGGTTCTAGAGAAGTGGCGCTGTATGCGGTTACTTTTATCAATATTTGGGCGGGCTATCCCTTCTATATGGTTAGTCTTCTGGCCGGATTGCAAGGTATTTCTAAAGACCTGTATGAGGCCGGCACCATCGATGGCGCTAGCCGCATCCAACTTTTTCGGTATATCACCCTACCGCAGTTAAAGCCCATTATCCTCAGTTTGGCCATGCTCGACTTTATCTGGACGACACACCAGTTTACCCTCATCTGGATGACAACCGGCGGCGGGCCGATCCGTTCCACAGAGGTACTCAGTACCTTTACCTACAAACTGGCTTTCAGTTCCTACAAGTTTTCTCTGGCATCGGCCAACGCCTTTATCATTTTGACGTTATCGATTGTTGTGGCCCTATTCTACGTACGTAATCAGAAAGCGACAGGTGAGTAAGATGATGATGTCACGATCGGTTAAATATGGAATTACAAAAACACTGATACTTATTGCGCTTATGACCGGTGCTCTCTTTGCCGGATTTCCCGTACTCTGGATGCTCTCCTCGTCGTTCAAATCAAATACGGAGATCTTTGCCTACCCGCCTAGTTTCATTTCAGACGCATTCACGCTAGAGGCCTATATCGCTGTTCTGACCAATCCGGAACAGTTACGCTTCTTTTTCAACAGCTATTTAGTCTCGATAATGGTTACACTCTTTACGTTGGTGGTCGGCATTTTAGGCGGATATAGTTTTAGCCGTTACGACTTCAAATTCAAGAAGTCTATCAATTTAATCATTATTGGGGTTCAGGCCGTACCGCCGATCACGCTGATGATACCTTACTTCGGCCTTATCGTTGCCCTTAAGCTTTACAATACCTATTGGGCCTTGATCCTGACCTACATGGTCTTTACGTTGCCCTACGCCATCATCATGATGACCGGCTATTTCAACACCCTCCCCCGCGACCTGGATGAGGCGGTCTTGATTGATGGTGGAACCTCTTTAGTTGCTCTATGGCGCGTGCTCGTCCCAATTTCGATACCGGGTATCGTGTCCATAGGGGTTTACACCTTCATGCTGGCCTGGAACGAGTTCTTGTTTGCGCTAACCCTAACCAAAACTAACGATATGCGTACCGTTCCCGTCGGCATCCAACTGCTGATGGGCCAGCATTCTTATGAATGGAATCAAATGATGGCGATGAGTGTGCTTGGATCGCTACCGGTCCTGCTCCTCTTCTTGATCTTCCAACGCTACTTTATCGCCGGGATGTCCGCAGGTTCGGTGAAAGGCTAAACCTGCCCTAATTTGTGAATAAACAGAATATATGCGATGGCGTAGGAGATTTGAGATTGGGAGATTAGGAGATTGGACTTAAAAATCTGAGTTTGGAAAGTGATGCGTTTCATGTCATTTCGCA
>JAGRBZ010000767.1 GCA_020433805.1 Anaerolineae bacterium | reverse complement strand
CTGGCAAGCTTCCGATATTTGTATTCTCGTTTCTGAATTTGAAGGGACTTCAATCTCGATGCTCGAGGCTATGGCCTTAGGTTGTGTTCCAGTAGTAACACGGGTTAGTGGCACGCAAAACGTAATTCAATTTGGCATTAATGGATTTACGGTTCCAGTGGGTGATATAGTAGAGATGACTCGCCTCATCAAACTTCTTGAGGAAGATCGGTCATTACTGGCAAAGATGGGGCAAAATGCACATACCACTGTTTTAGAAAGTTATAGCTATGAGCAATATGTTCCTTGGTTTCTAACCCTTATTAACGAAGTTTGGCAGCAGCCTCCGCGCTATTGGCCAGAAGGACGTCCCTTGCATCGATATTCTACGCTTAAAGAGCAAGTTATTGCACTATCGGGAGAAGAGTTAAGCAATTTAATATCCTCCCAAAAACTGATAAAAGCTCTGGGCTTCAAGATAGCTACACATCCCAACTTGAAATGGCTATACCGATTTCGAAGCCTCGGCAAAAAAATAGTGGGCGATTGAAATAAACCCGCTAGGGAGGCTGCACCACGAATTTAATTTTAACCACCCACCGTTTCTTTCCCCGTTTTTTCGGCGGAGTTGAAGCCTATACGCTGCGACTGGCTCAGGCTTTACAACAACTCGGCCATACGGTTCATATCCTCACCGGCGAGCCTGTCGATAAATCCGATCTGAGCATCGAAATAAAAAAGGAGCTATTTAAGGGTATACCGCTAATTCGGCTGGAGTATGATTTTTTACGTCGCCCTGTGGCCTATCGCGCGACTTATCACGACCCGGCTGTTACTAATCAGATCAAAGCTGTTTTGCACGAAGTTCAACCGGATGTGGTTCACGCCACCAGTCTGTCGCTATTGATGGGAGGAACAATAGAAGCAGCGAAATCTTTAACCCTCCCCTTCATCTATACCGCAACAGATTTCGTCTTAACCTGCCGCCGCGGCACGTATATCAAATATGATGGGAGTATCTGTGCTGAAAAGGAAACAGTAGATTTATGTACGGAATGTATGAAGCCACATACTAAACTTGAGATCCGGCTCGACCAAGCTTATCGCCTGCTCCCAAAAGGGGTCTCGACTCTGGCGTTACCGTATCTTGAGAATTTGATCGGTAAGCGCGCCGACTTTGTCCATGCAGAAGATAGTATAAAACACAGATTTCGTTATTTGCCAACCTGGCGTGAGCAAATCGATCATATAATTGCTCCATCAAGCTATACCCGTGATATGTTTTTGCTTAACAACTTTCCATTAGAGCGAATTACTGTATCGCCCTATGGTATCACACCACCGCCCTCACATTTCAAAAAGTCACCTTCATCAAAAATCAGGTTTGCCTATATTGGCCGGATTACGCCCATTAAAGGTGTTCATTTACTGATCGAAGCCTTCAATCGGCTTAATTTGCAAGGCCAAGCTGAGTTAACGCTTTATGGTAAGGCCGATGTCAATGCTGAATTGTATACACAAAAGTTGAAGCAAAAAGCAGAAAATATGGACGACATCTATTTTGCGGGGTTTGTAGACAACACAAAAATTTCAGAGTTGTATCAGAATATCGATGTTTTAGTAGTACCGTCACTTTGGCCGGAGAACAGTCCTATTACCATTCTGGAGGCTCAGGCCCACGGTATTCCGGTTATAGCCAGTGATGTCGGAGGAATAATTGATTTGATAGATCATGAAGTTAATGGTTTACTGTTTACTAATCAAAATGTAGATGAATTAACAAGACAAATAGAACGTTGTGTAACAACTCCGGAATTTATTAGCAAACTGGCGGCTCGATCTAAACTCGTCAAATCGATAGATGCGGATGCTGCAGAGCTTATGCGCTTATATAAGAAACTTTGTCATCTTCAAGATTTTAATAGCCCAGGTAGGTAATTCCTAAAGTCGTCAAATTGCCTGTTTTTGAATTTACAAGAGAGCATTTCTTTAAATCCACTCCGTCTGAGTCTAATGTTGTTATTCTATTAGCATACCAGGCATAACGGGCTATCCAGGATGTTTTATTTAACCAAGGTGTGATTGTTTTCATAGTAGTGTTTATTTCTGAAACAGAGTCATTAACACATTCTCCACCCAACTCAAGCAACCAAAACGGCACGTTATAGCCACGTGCTAAGGCTTCATTCCTGCGTTCTGTTAAGTAAGATTTTATTTGGTCAGCTGTCTCTTTATAAATGTTCCATCCCAAAGCATCAAAGTGGGGCTTTGTACCATACAGAGCTTTATACTCATCAACCATAGCCCAGGTCCATTGATGTCCATAAGGATAACCATTCTGTCCGGGATTCCACTGGTTAGGTGATGGAGAAACTAACTTTATACCTTTAGGCAAAGCGGCATTTTCAATCTGTCGCCACAGCTTTGCCCCTTGTTGCGGAGACAGATTGCCCTGCCACGGCAAATTTGGTTCACTAAAACCAATAAGCCACCCCGAAGCTTGTGCATTTTGCACAGCAAGATCAAGTTTATCCATGCTATCCGCGTTATAAATTCTTGGAACGAATTTTTCGAGGTCATCTGAATCACAAGATGAGTCCGGCCTGGTCCTCCAATTGAAGTACCAGGTAGCCCTTAAGCTCTCAAGATCATCGCAAGCCGAAGAAGACTTTGCGCCA
>JAGRBZ010000766.1 GCA_020433805.1 Anaerolineae bacterium | reverse complement strand
TCGTACCGGGCGGCTTTTCCTACGGCGATGACCTCGGCGCGGGAACGCTGTGGTCGCTCGACCTCAAGCATCGGCTGGGCGATGATATGGCCCGTTTCGTTGAGAGCGGTCGACCGGTTTTGGGCATTTGCAACGGCTTTCAGGTGCTGGTCAAGGCCGGTTTACTGCCGGGTATCGATTTCAACGGCGCGGCGCAGCGTTCGGTGACGTTGGCCCACAACCAACTGGCTCGCTTTGAGTGCCGCTGGGTCTATTTGCAGCCCAACCTCGACAGCCCCAGCATCTTCACCGAAGGCCTAACCGAGCCGATTTACTGTCCGGTGGCCCACGGCGAAGGCCGCATCGCTATTACCAATGACGATGTCTTAGCCGTCGTGCAGAGCCAAAATCTCAACGCATTGACCTATATCGATGCTGAAGGATCGCCCGCTGCTTATCCGGCTAATCCCAACGGTTCAGCCGGAGCGATTGCCGGGTTGTGTAATCCGGCAGGCAATGTGTTGGGTTTGATGCCTCATCCCGAAGATCACGTTTTCCCCTGGCAGCATCCGCGCCGCCATCGCGGTGAACGCGGACTCATCGGCTTGAGGTTATTTGAAAATGGAGTGAGGCACGCGGCATCATGATCAGCCATCAGGAACTCTTGGGAGCGCTCCCAAATGCGCTTCATGCGGTCAATCCGCCGGGATTTGGCCCGCAGCAGCCGGGCAAGGTGCGCGAAAATTATCGCATCAATGGCAAGCGTATTTTAATCACCACCGATCGGGTTTCGGCGTTTGATCGGGTGTTGGGCGTTATCCCGTTTAAGGGGCAGGTGCTCAACCAACTCAGCGCCTGGTGGTTTGAGCAAACGCAGGATATTGTCGATAATCACGTCATTGCCATACCCGATCCCAACGTGACGATTGGTCACGAAGCGCAGCCGCTGCCGGTTGAGGTGGTGGTGCGCGGCTATATTACCGGCGTCACCAAGACATCGCTGTGGATGCTGTACGCCGAGGGTGAGCGCCAGCCTTACGGTATTCCTTTGCCAAATGGCCTCCGCAAAAACGATGCGCTGCCGCAGCCCATTATCACTCCCACCACCAAAGCCGCCGAGGGTGGTCACGATGAACGCATCACCCGCGCCGAAATCATCGAGCGCGGTGTGGTCGAGCCTGCTCTGTGGGAGGCCATCGAAAAAGCTGCTTTGGCGCTATTTATGCGGGGACAAGAGGTCGCCCGCAAAGCGGATCTTATTTTGGTCGATACCAAATACGAGTTTGGCCTCATCGATGGCCGGCTGGCGCTGATCGATGAAGTGCATACGCCCGACTCCAGTCGCTACTGGACGACTGAGTCTTACAAGGCTGAGGGCGATCCGGAACATTTTGATAAGGAGTATCTACGCCAGTGGTTTGCTCGACAGGGCTATCGTGGCGATGGCGATCCGCCTACGATGCCGGATGAATTTTTGGTCGAAGTCGCAGCCCGCTACATCGCCGCCTTCGAGCGCTTAACCGGCCAGACGTTTGAACCGGGTGAACAGCCCGCTGCCGAGCGCATTATTCGCAATCTGGCGGCTTATGTTTGAGCACCAACGTCGGTGTTTAGACAACATTTCCAGTTAACAATTGAGGTTGGTCAAAAAAGGGTGGGGTAAAAACCCATAAGCTTTTATGTTGGTTTAACAATAAAATCTGCGTTAATCTGCGTCCCAATTATAGGTAGTGGAGATAGTGGAAGGATAGAAAATTATGTCGGAATACATTCTCGATGACAACCCGCACGAGGAGTGTGGCGTTTTTGGAATTTACGCACCGGGTCGAGACGTAGCTCGGTTGGCCTTTTTTGGTTTGTATGCGTTGCAGCATCGCGGCCAAGAGGGGGCGGGTATTGCCACCTCAGATGGGCGGATGGCTTATATTCATAAAAATATGGGGCTGGTCACCCAGGTTTTCAAGGAAGAGAACTTAAAACCGCTGGAAGGGCATCTGGCTATCGGCCATAACCGCTACTCAACAACGGGATCGTCCCACGTGCGCAATGTGCAGCCTTACCTCATTGAGACGGTACGGGGGCCGCTGGGTGTGGCCCCAAATGGTAATTTAACCAACGCACTGGACCTCCGCAAGCTCCTTTTAGAGCGCGGCGTTGGTCTAACATCAACCACCGATACCGAAGTTATTACGCAGATGTTGGCTGCTCCGGCCAATAATTGGACCAACGGTAACACGCCCGACGACATCCTCAATGAGCCGGATCGCTGGGTGGCCCGTATTAAAGCCTTTATGCGCATGGCCGAAGGGGCCTATTCGATGGCCGTTTTAACCCGTGAGGCCATCTATGCGGTGCGTGATCCCTATGGCCTGCGGCCAATGTGTTTAGGCGAGTTGTCCGACGGCGGCTATGTTGTCGCTTCTGAGTCTTGCGCTTTGCAGACCATTGGCGCAACCTACGTGCGTGAACTTAATCCCGGAGAAATTATTCGCCTTGATGAGGCGGGCGTGACTTCTTATGTCGGGCGCGAACCCATTCAGCAGGCGCTGTGTATTTTTGAGTATGTTTATTTCGCCCGCCCCGACTCGGTGTTGGAGGGGCAGGTTATCCACAACGTGCGGCAGCGCATGGGGCGACAGTTGGCCCGCGAGGCACCGGTTGAGGCCGATATTGTGGTCGGCGTCCC
>JAGRBZ010000765.1 GCA_020433805.1 Anaerolineae bacterium | reverse complement strand
CCTGGACGCTGCACCTGCGCCCCGGCACCAAATGGTCCGACGGCGAACCGCTGACCACCGCCGACATCATGTTCTGGTACAACGACATTCTCCTCAACGAAGATTTGTCGGCCAGCATTCCGATCTGGATGCAAAACAGCGACGGCACCGTCGCTACGGTTGAAGCCGAAGATGAAACAACCATTACCTGGACCTACGACGTACCCAACACCGCCTTCCTGCTGGAATTAGCCAACAAAGACGGCGCTGACCTGACCATTTCGAACCTGGCCTATGCCCCGGCCCACTACTTGCAGCAGTTCCACGCCAGCTACGCCGACGAAGCCGAATTACAGGCTGCCGTTGAAGAAGCCGGTTTCGACACCTGGGTTGAACTCTTCAGCCAGAAGGCGCTGGTTCCGACCAATGCCGACCGCCCCTCCACCGCTGCCTGGATGCCCGACGGCTCCACCGTGGCCGACCAGGTCTTCCGCCTGACCCGCAACCCGTACTACATCGGTGTTGATCCGGCCGGTAACCAACTGCCCTACATCGACAACGTTGAGTTCACTTTCTTTGCCGACAAGCAAACGCTGAACACCGCCGCGGCTCAGGGCCAAATTGATATGCAAGGCCGCCACATCGACATGTCCAGCTACCCGACCCTGAAGCAAAATGAAGAAGCTAACAACTACCACGTTGTCACCTGGCCTACCTTTGGTGGCTCTGACGCAGCTATTACCTTCAACCAGAGCTATGTGGCCAACCCCGAAATCGGCGATCTGATGCGTACCCAAGATTTCCGCGTGGCGCTGTCGTACGCTATCGACCGCGAAGCGATTAAAGAACTGGCCTTCCTCGGTTTGGGCGAAGCCCGTCAAGCTGTTCCCGCCCCCAACCATCCCTACTACCCCGGCGATGAATACGCCCAAATGTACACCGAATTCGATCCCGATACCGCCAATGAAATGCTTGACAGCATTGGCCTGACCGAAAAAGACGCAGAAGGTTTCCGCACGCTGCCCAGTGGCGAACGTTTGGAAATTGAAATCTCCGTTGTCCCGGCCTTCGGCAACTGGCCCGACGTGGCCCAAATTGTAGCCCAGCAGTGGGCCGATGTTGGCATTCGCGCCCGCGTTGAAATTCGCGAACGCTCCCTCCACTTCCAAATGCGCGACACCAACGACCTGATGACCGAAATCTGGAACGAAGATACCACCGGCTTCCCCTTTAGCGGTCAACCCAAGATGGACCCGCGCAGCACGGTTGCTACTACCTTTGCGCCTAACATCCGCACCTGGTACGAAACTGATGGCGCTGAAGGCATGGAACCACCGGCTGAAATCGCGCAAATCGTAGACATCATCGACGAAGCCAAAGTCTCCAACCGCGCTCGCCAAATCGAACTGGCTCAAGAACTGTTCACAATATGGGCCGAGCAAGTTTACGAGATTGGCACCGTCGGCCTTACGCCGATGATTCAGGGTGTGTTGGTTGTCAACGATAATTTGAACAACGTACCCACCACCGCCGGTAACGACTGGCCGCTGCGCACACCGGGTAACACCCGCCCTGAGCAGTTCTTCTTTGCTGAGCAGTAAATCGGCAGAATGGTGTTTGTAGGCAGTAAAAAGCAAGAACAAAGGGGAGACTGTCCCTGACGCAGTTACTATCGCGGACAGTCTCCTTCAACGATTTCACCCTCACCCCGTCGCTACGCGACTCCCCTCTCCCTTAGGGAGAGGGGCCGGGGGTGAGGGTAAAAACCAACTTTAATTGTCATTACGGGCCTTTAAACCTATTCCACATCCTAAAACACGTGGCCCAACACATTACGCATAACACTGAATGATGAAGAATGCAGGATGATGAACAAAATCGAACCCTTTGTATACAACCCCTATCACGCACCATCTCAATTTCTTCATTCTGCATTCTTCATTCTTCATTCGTGAGAAAACGCTATGCTTCAATACATTATTAAACGGCTGCTGCTGTTACCCATCCTACTTTTCATATTTTCCGTTATCGCCTTCGCCCTCATCCAGGCTCCGCCCGGCGACTTTGTCACCAGCTACATCGCCGAGTTGGCCACCTCCGGCTCCGCTATGGACCAAGCCCAAATCGACGCTCTGCGGGAACAGTATGGCCTCGACCAGCCGATGGCTGTCCAATACGTAAAATGGATCACGCGCATTTTGCAGGGCGACCTTGGCGTCTCACTCGATTGGAAAAAGCCCAACGCCGAACTCATCGGCGAACGGCTCGGCCTGACCCTGCTCCTCGGCCTCTTCACCTTCCTCTTCACCTGGGCGGTGGCGATCCCCATCGGCATCTATTCCGCCACCCATCAGTATTCAGCGCTGGATTACTTCTTCACCATCTTCAACTACTTTGGGATCGCCACGCCAACGTTTATGACGGCGCTGGTTATTATGTGGCTGGCTTTCAAATATTTCGGCGTCAGCGTCACCGGCCTTTTTTCACCGGAGTATATAGACGCGCCCTGGAGTTGGGCCAGATTTGTCGATCTTCTCAAACATATCTGGTTCCCGATGGTTATTCTCGGTCTCGACGGCACGGCCCGACTGGCCAGAGTTATGCGGGCCAATCTGCTCGATGAGTTGAAAAAACCGTACATGGAAATGGCCCGCGCCAAAGGGATGTCGGAGTGGCGGCTGGTGATGAAATACCCGGTC
>JAGRBZ010000764.1 GCA_020433805.1 Anaerolineae bacterium | reverse complement strand
CCTGCTCGTTGGGTTCCAGCAAGGCCATCGGGTTGTGATCATCTTTGTGGCGCACCTCTTTCACCCGCGACTCGATGTCGGGATCGATGAAGCCGCGTCCGGTGACGGCATCGCGCAGTAGGGGCAAAATCATTTGGGGCAGCAGGTAGTTCGACTTGCGAACGTAGGCGTAGTGGCTCAAAATGCCGGAGTCGCGGAAGGCGCGGTAATAGTCATCATCATCCTGAATAGAATAAAAAACGACCGGCAAACGGGGATATTCGCGCCGAATGGCTACCGCCGCCTCAATGCCGTTGAGTTCGCCGGCCAATTGAACATCCATCAAAATAACTTCCGGCGGCGAGGCCAGGCAGAACTCAATCGCCGTTTCGCCGGAGTCGCAGTCGCCGCAGACGTGAACCGATTGCGTGTTTTCCAAGCCGCTTTGCAAAGCCGCCCGAAGGTTGTGGTTGTCTTCAACTATGAGTAGATTGAGCAAGGCAACACCTCACGAAAATGGTTATCTCGTTAGTGTTATTCGTTTTTCGCCATTGTTAAGAACAGGATTGGCAGGATTAACGGATCAAGAAAATACAGAGAAAAAATCCGTCAATCCTGCGCATCTGTGTTCTTAAATCAGTTGGCTATAATCATGGCGAAAACTGTGAGACACTAACTTATCTCTATCATGAGGCATTCAAGGGATAGGGTCAAGCACTTGGGTGTGATTGGAGTTAGAGAGTTTGTTGAGTTTATGGAGTTCGTAGAGTTGTCATGCATTGATCTCTAGTCTCCAGTCTCCTAATCTCTAATCTCCAGTCTCCAATCTCCCTACTGCTGCCACTCGTAATCACTATAATAATCCTTCTCAATCATTTGCCCTTCACCCAGTTCAAACACCCCTTTTGTTGAGGCAAGGGCTTGGCCGCCGGGGGTGTGGGTCATATAGAGATATGATCCGGCGTTGAGTAAAAACTCTTTGCGACTGTTAGGCGGCACAACAAGCGAGGCATCCGTTGGGCCGGATACATCAACCACTAAATCGAAGCCGGTCGGGTTATAAAAATGGAAGATACCCTGACCGGCAGGTATAGAGGGTTCCTGCGGAGGCGCAGTGGTCGGGGTGGGGGTGGCGACAATGCGAACCTGTGCGAGAGTCGCGGTAGGTGTCACCGTGGTTGTAGCGCGTAGTCGCGTGGTCGCCGGTGTTCGGGACGGTAGCAAGGTGTCGAGTAGCGTAACATTTTGAACATCTCGAGGCTGGAGTTCCGCAGTTACCAGTACGACCTCGTCGGGAGCAGCGGTGGGCGGGATTATATCGCGTAGATAATCCTCCGTGGGCGTGGGCGTAGGGATGGTCGAATCGACAATGACCGGTGGCGATTGGATGATGGGCGGGTTCTGTTTGAGGCCCAGTTCGTAGCCGGTCCAGGTCGCAACTACAGCCACCAGCACAATGATGATTGTAGCACTGCTGATATAAAAGATATCCCTGAACTTGACCCGGCGTGAGCGCTCGCGCTGATCGAGCGGGATAAGGCTTCTGTACTGGCGAGTCGAGGTCCGGGTTTTGTTGGCGATGCCCAGCGCGCGGGCAAACTCTGCGCCGGTGTTGTAACGGACATCGACACTTTTGGCGAGCATCCGGCTAACGACCTCGCTGACCGCAAGCGGCACGCTGGTGTTGACGTCGTGCAGCGGGCGCGGCTGGCGGTGGGCATGGGCATGAAATACCGTTGAGCGCGGGCCGGTAAAGGGTGACTGTTTAGCCAGAAGTTGGTAGGCTATAATCCCTAACGAGTAGAGATCGGCCGGGCGGCTGGGGCCTTCGCCACGTACGCGCTCCGGGGCCACAATTTCCGGTGAGGTTACGGCATAGCTATTTTCGGCCAAGTTATTGCCGTAAATGGCCTGGCTGTGTCCAAAATTGTTGACATAGACATGGTCATCGGCTCCCAAGAAAATTTGCTGGATCGATAAATCGCCATGCAGCACTGAGGCATGATGCGCATAATCAAGCGCTGAGGCTATCTGCCCGATGATGTACTCCGTACGGCTCAGGGACAGCGGCCCTTCCTGCTCAACTACCTCGGCCAGAGGGCGGGCATCAATATCGTCTTGCACCACGTAAAGCTGGTTGCCCTCATCTTCGGCCTCGTAGCTGGCAATAAGGTTAGGGTGCTCTAGCGCTGCCGCTTGTCGGGTGATGTGTTTGAAGCGCCTGCGAAAAAACTCGTCGCGGGCCAGTAACGGAGCGGCAATTTTTACAACAACCGGCGACTTATCGGCCGTACGGAAGCCCCGGTACAGGGTGAACCAGGCGTTTTGGCTGAGTTCAGTTTCCAGCGTATACTTTTCTAATAGGATGTCAATCGTCGTAGTCATGGGGACTCTCCATTTTCAGGTGACGTGTAGCTTAATAGAGATAGCGAGACGGTACACACAGGCCATCAGGTATGGCATCTCTCAGGCCAAATGCCATGTTTCAAAACGTTCGAGCTATTGAGGATCCACAAAAATGCTCTCGAGGTTTTCACTCCTTTATACGTATCTGGTATAGTTTCCTTCATTAAAAACGAGGCATAACAAGGCGATTAGTACTTTTTTACTTGTTTTTCGCCGAATAACCCATCAACGTCAAGGATTTAGGATTTACCATGATCAGAACTGTTTCTGCTGTTCGTTATGTGACGCCCCTGCGTGAG
>JAGRBZ010000763.1 GCA_020433805.1 Anaerolineae bacterium | reverse complement strand
GAGACCGACAAAGGCTTCTATGGGTTCTCAATTGGGCAACATGCTTACAATTGTGGCAAAAACCTGGGTTCTTTACCCCGTTCCACGGTTTAATAATGTTGGGCTACCTTTCTAAGTTTATCTAAAAATTTCGTAGTCGTACTACAAAAAAACTTGCTTCCGTAAATAGAAATTTTGAACTATCCCTAGAAAGCCCTTTCCCCAAAAGACACCTACTACAGTCGTGAAACGATATAGGTGTGACGTATTCCACAGTTACAGTGTGGACTACTTGACTGCACCCGCCCGGATTGTATGGTAGAGTTAAGCTATCACAATAGCCCATCGGTACTATTAACCCAGAAAACTTTTAAAATCGATCTACTCCTTGCGACAATAGATGCTCTCTTCATTTATTGTTTGATTTGTTGGTGAGTGGGGACCAACCTGGCGTAACCCCTGAACCCTATTCCCATTCTTTTTGTCACCCGTGCGGCGACTATCTCGGTTTTTACAAAAGCATCAAGAGCGTTGATGTCACAAATCGACTTCCCAACAAGGCGGTTGTCCTTGCTGCCTGCTGCGAAGCGATTTGAGAAACGCCTTCGCGTGTATGGCCAAATTACCAACAAGAATATTCTTATGAGGCGCACCAACAGCATATTAAATATATGAGTTACGCAGTTGGGTATATCCAGCAAGGTGACAGTCACTTATTCATTAAAAATGAGCGTCCATTTGGCCCACATAGCTCGATTTGGTGCAGCGACGTGACTGTCACCTTTTGAAGTGCGTAACTCCTAAAATAGTGGAAACCTTGGGTAAAGCTGTTCATCATGTCTAAACCCAAGTGATAACGAGAGCCTGTTTCAAAGTCTTTTCATAACCCAGGAATAGCCGCGAAGTAGCTCTCAAAGCCATATAAAACTTTAAATCCGCAGAGGAGCAAATAAAATGAACCGTAAAATCTTCAGAAAGTTGTGGCCTGTTTTAGCTTTAATTTTAGGAGGTGTATTTATTAGTTTGCCGTCAACCGTGGACGCCCAAGATCCTGAAGATGATATTGGTGCTCAAGCCGCTATAGGCTCCAGCTTTACCTATCAGGGACGCATCAGCCAGGGCGGTACGCCGGTTGATGGTACATGTACATCCCTTGCTTTTAGCCTTTATAATCAATTAACCGCCGGTGCCCAAATTGGCGCAACCCAAACCATAAACAACGTATCGGTCACCGATGGCTACTTCGGCGTCGAGCTTGATTTTGGCGGCACGGCTTTCACCGGTGACGAACGCTACTTGGAAATAGAAGTTAATTGTGGAGCTGGCACCGAAACACTCAGCCCGCGTCAGAAAATTACGGCTACGCCTTACGCCCTCAGCCTGCGGCCCGGTGCCACTATTATAGGCACCGGCGATGTCTTTAACGTCACCACGACCAGCGGTTCCAATGCCCATGCCATTACCGGTTTAGCCTCAGGCGGCAGCGCCAACCCGGCCGGTGTCTATGGTGAAGCCAGCGGCTCCGGTGGTCGGGGTGTATTTGGTTATGCCTCTAATGCCACAGGAGCTACCGCCGGGGTGAGGGGTGAAGTTGTTTCTAATAACAGCGGGGCCACCGGCGTATTTGGCCTCATCAATAACGCTGCCGGGACCGGTTCCGGCGTGAAAGGTCAAAATAACGGTACCAATGGCTACGGCGTGTGGGGCCAAGGCGGTAACGGGGCCACCGGCGTTCTGGGCCAAACGAACTCAACAACCGACTACGGCGTCTGGGCTTACAACAGCGGAACCGGCGTGGCCCTTCGTGCTGAAGGTTCAGGCAATCTCATAGAAGCCTGGGACTTAAGCCCGGTTAACCTTAGATTTCGGGTTGACAACAATGGTAACGTCAGTGGCGATGGTGCCTACAGCACGCCTGCGGCTGACTTTGCCGAAATGCTGCCTGCCCAAGAAGGCTTAACAGCGGGTGAAGTCTTGGTTATCGGACCCGATGGTAAGTTGACCCGCAGTACCACCACCTACCAATCGACCGTGGTCGGCGTATACTCCACCCAACCTGGTTTTCTGGGGGGCGTTAAGGCCGAGCAAGAGATGATCGGCAAAATTCCGCTGGCGGTCGTGGGAGTGGTTCCGGTTAAGGCCAGTAGCGAGAACGGTACCATCCAGCCCGGTGATCTTCTGGTTGCTTCGGATACACCCGGCCACGCCATGAAAGCCGGCCTCAATCCGCCCAACGGAACCGTTATCGGTAAAGCGCTGGGCAGTCTCGATGACGAAACCGGCGAAATCCAAATGCTGGTTATGCTGCAATAGGAGGTAGCTATGAAACGCAATAAAAATATCGGCTCGATACTGCTGGCTACGCTGTTGATGATAGCCGGTGTTTCTATCGGGCTGGCCCAAAGTAGCGCAAACTACGACATAATCCAAAGTGTGCTGAGTGGAGGAGGCGGCAACAGCACCAGCAGCAGTTATAATCTGGACGCCGCCATTGGTCAACAAACCGCTGAAACCAGTTCCAGCAGCAGTTATAGCATGACCAACGGCTTGTTTTCCGGCGCAGCCCCCGACAATCTCATCAACGATAATCACGCCGCGTATCTGCCTTTACTCGTAAAATAATAAGTTCAATTTCAGTAGATCACGAATTGAGGAGCCAGCATCCTCAGATGCGGCTCCGTTCGGCATCTGAGGATGCCTCACTCCTC
>JAGRBZ010000762.1 GCA_020433805.1 Anaerolineae bacterium | reverse complement strand
TTGGGTTTGCCATTAACGTGTTTTCAACACGTTTCTTCTATCAGGCTGTGAATTCATTCGCAGAGAGTAAAATACCGAATTGTCTCACGCTATTTCACATTCTGAGGAGATTATGGAAGTCACCATACTGGAAATTAAACAACAAAAAATTGCCGAAGTCATTGCCGACGACATTGTCATCAACACCGCCCAGGATGCGCTCGATATGATGGTCGAGGCCGGCTATTACGACGCTCGAAGCGTTATTTTGTATGAACAGAACATTCATCCCGACTTTTTTGAACTGCAAACCGGTCTGGCCGGTGAGATTCTGCAAAAGTATGTCAACTATCAAATGAAACTGGCTGTCGTCGGTACATTCGAAAAGTTTGAGAGCAAAAGTCTGCAAGCCTTTATTATAGAAAGCAACAAGGGCAATTTGGCCTTCTTTGTACCGGATCGCGACACAGCCATCGCTAAACTTACGCCTTCGTAAAAAGAAACCACCTTCAATAACGGGCTAACCAAATCGGCCCAACTCCGCGATGCCCTAAGAATATTAAAAATTGGCTTTACTTCGCACTGAGTTATAATAAGCGGGCAGTAGGAGGCTGCTTAACAAGCAAAAAACTAGCCAAAAAAGGATACATTGATGACCGAGAGGATAGAAAAAGAACTACGGAAGGCGCTGATACAAAACGGAGAGATGACCGCCGCGCTTTTTGATTATGAGCTGGCCGAACATATCGATTACTGGTATGAAGGCCTAAAAAGCGACCGCAATGAGTTTGTCTTCGCCGTTACGGAAAACGAAGGCCACACGGCGATGGTTTTAATCACCAAAGAGAAGATTATCTACGTTAATGAAATGGCCAGAAAAAAACTTGCTAAACTATGGGGCGAGAAATACCAATCGAATATAAAGATATTGATCCCCGGTATGGCTTATCAATTAGCCCACAATATTATCGCCGTTAACGGCGTAACGCTGGCCACAAGCTGGAAAAGCAGCTAATCTGCCATAGTCGTTAAGACATCTTTCACTTGCTCAAGCCCGGCCTTGATAATTTCCGCGTTACAAGCGGCATAACCCAATAAAAGGCCCGATCGTTTCGGCAAGGTCAAATAACAGGGCGATACCGGCATTACGGTAATATCTTGGCCGGCTAAAAGGCGCTGCACGCCGATATCATCCACCGAGTCGGGCAGCCAGGCCGTAACGCTTGTCCCCGCGTGTGTCGACTCCAACACAAGGCTATCCCCCCACAAATTTTGCACAGTTTTAACAAAAATCTCTTTGCGCTCGGCGTAAAGCTGTCGCATGCGGCGTAGATGCCGGGTAAAATGACCCTGCTCCATAAAATCGGCCAGAATTACCTGGCTAACCGTCGGAATATAGCTATCAACAATGCTGCGCAGGCTCATAAACTTGTCGATGAGATCGGGCGGGGCAATGATGTAGCCTAAACGCAGCGAGGGAAACATCACTTTACTAAACGTGCCAAAATAGACCACTCTGTGGCCGGTATCCAAGCCCTGAAGAGCCGGTAAGGGGCGCTGGGTGTAATGAAAAGCCGATCCGTAGTCATCTTCAATAATCCAGCCGTTGTTACGGCGTGCCCAGTCGATTAATTCCAGGCGACGCTCAACGGTCATTGTGCGGCCGGTAGGATGCTGGCGCGAAGGCTTGATATAGGCCACGCGCGGCAGTACATCGCTGTGTGGCACACGTTTTAGATCCATTCCTTCAGCATCGAGCGGCACCGGCACCAATTTTGCGCCCACGCTGCGAAATGTGCGATGGGCGCTGGTAAAGCCCGGATCTTCAACCAAAATCGTATCGCCGGGGTCGAGCAAGATCATCCCGGCCAGATAAATCGCCTGATGCGCCCCGGAAACGATAATCACCTGTTCAACATCACACTGCACGCCCCGTGCTGCCTGCACATATTCTACAATCGCCTCGCGCAGCGGTCGATAGCCGCCCACGGTCGCGGTAAAATCGAATTGATGGGCCAAACCGTCGCGATGATGGCGGGCCGACAGCCGTGCCCAAATGGTGTGGGGAAAATGGTCGAGCGCCGGTAATCCATACTGAAAAGCGGGATTTTGCAGATTGCCTATCTCCCAATTTTGCGGGGATGTGCTAATAAGCGTGCTGCGCTGCGACGATTGGCGTGTTGTTGGGGGCGGCAGCGTTGCACTGTGATTATCGGCCCGAACGCGCAACAATTCATCCGGCAGCGGGTCGTTGACAAAGGTACCGGCTCCCGGTTTGGATTGCAGATAGCCTTCTGCGATAAGTTGGTCTAATGCGTTCGTAACCGTGTTGCGCGAAACCTGAAGGAGCGTTGATAAGTCGCGAATAGAGGGTAAGCGTACGCCCTTGTTCAATTGGCCCTCAACAATGGCCGTTCGCAAACATTCATAAAGCTGCTCATAAAGCGGAGCCGCTTCTTGGTCATCAAGTTGGATGAGCGAGAGTAAAAAGATTTCAGAAAGACGTTTCATGGGTTTTGTCTACAAATTTATAAGAAAGCGTTCAGCTATCAGCCGTCAGCTATCAGCCGTCAGCCTTCAGCCGTCAGTTTATCGCTAAAGCGTACGGTTCAGTAGTGATGAAGGCTCTATAAGCCAAAAATTTGTCAACCGGAGTTCGTTAATTAACGCAAGTTGTCACCTTGTGCGAAAAAGACCTTTAGGGTTTCCGAAATGCGTTAT
>JAGRBZ010000761.1 GCA_020433805.1 Anaerolineae bacterium | reverse complement strand
CGCCATCATGCATCGCGCGCTAGATGTGGGCATCAACTTTTTCGACACGGCCAACCGCTACGGGCGGGATGTGCGCCTGGGCTACACCGAGGAGGTGATCGGCGACTGGCTGGCGCAAGGCGGCGGGCGGCGCGATGCCGTGGTTTTGGCGACTAAAGTCTTCAATCCGGTCACGCGCAAAGCCAACAAACCCGAACCCAACACCGATGGCCGCAGCCTGTCGGCCATGAAAATCAAAAAACATTGCGAAGGCAGCCTCAAACGGCTCCAAACCGATTGGATCGACATCTACCAAATGCACCACGTTGATCGCGATTGCCCCTGGGATGAAACCTGGCAAGGCTTTGACAGCCTCGTTAAGCAGGGTAAAGTCGTTTATGTAGGTTCCAGTAACTTTGCCGGCTGGGACATCGCCACAGCCTGCCAGGAGGCCTCTAAACGGGCTATGATGGGCCTGGTCAGCGAGCAGAGCATTTATCACCTCGATAATCGCATGGTTGAGCTGGAAGTTATTCCCGCCTGCCGCCACTATGGGCTGGGTCTCATCCCCTGGAGTCCGCTGGGTGGCGGTTTGTTGGGCGGCGCGCTGGAGAAAATGGCGAGTGGCCGCCGCACCAGCGAAGATTTCCAGAAACAGATCGAAGAAAAGCGGGATAAGCTCGAAAAGTACGAAGCCCTCTGCAAAGATATCGGTCAGCCGCCCGGCGAAGTGGCGCTGGCCTGGCTCATGCACAACCCTATCGTCACCGCGCCGATCATCGGCCCGCGCACGATGGAGCAGCTTGAGAGCGCCGTTCGCGCCACCGAAATCGAGCTGGATGAAGAAACCCTGCAAAAGCTCGATGACATCTTCCCCGGCCCCGGCGGCGAAGCGCCCAAAGCCTACGCCTGGTAGATAACGGCGCTAGTTCATGTCATTTCGATGCCGAAGGCGAGAAATCCCTACGACGCTCGATTGCAAACGATGTTGGGGATTTCTCGCTACTCGCTCGACATGACAAGAACGGTGTAACTGCTAAACCAATTGTGAATAGTGAATAATTAATTGTGAATGGTGAACGGAAAAATGGTAGCACAACATTAAACCGTGGAACGTGGTAAAGAACCCAGGTTTTTGCCACAATTGTAAGCATGTTGCCCAATTGAGAACCCATAGAAGCCTTTGTCGGTCTCATGTTCAAGAAAAACCTGGGTTCTAACGCTACCACGATTTCGTGCAGAGCTACCGGAAAAATAACTTCACAATTCATTGTTAATTATTAATTATTCACCATTATCAAGCGGCTTAGTCCAACCCGTTCGCATCTGACGCTTGCGGCTCACTCCGCCATAAAGACATTATGGCTCAACAGGATTTCGTGGGGTTGACGCAATAAAACGTAAAACGTGATGCGTAAAAAAAGAAATTACGTTTTTCGTTTTACAACCTTGTCAACCCCATGAGTTCCAAAAGAGCCGACATTATCAGGATATTACAATGCACGAAAACGATCTCAAATTCATTCGAATAGCTATCGACATTGCCCAACGCGCCCGCGACAACGGCAATCACCCCTTTGGCTCGCTATTGGTCGATGAGGCCGGTCAGATTCTTTTGGAAGCAGAGAATACGGTAACCACCGACAGCGACTGCACCGGCCACGCCGAAACCAACCTGATGCGACTGGCATCGCAAAAGTATGATCGCGATTTTCTGGCTACCTGCACGCTCTACACCAGTACCGAACCCTGCCCGATGTGTTCCGGCGCGATCTTCTGGGGCAACGTCCGGCGGGTGGTGTTTGGGCTTAGCCAGGCCGGTTTGTACGGGATGCTCGATGAAAACGACGAGGAAACCTTCCTGCTACCCTGCCGTACCGTCTTCAAAGACGTGCGCAAACCGATTGAAGTCGTTGGGCCGGTGCTGGAAGAGGAAGCCAAAAAGGTGCATGCGGGCTTTTGGACGTAGAAACACACGACTCCACACCGGGCGTAAAACAAGTCATTATCGTCAATAACGCCCTAAAGCTCCCCAAGGGCAAATTAGCCGCCCAGGTTGCTCACGCGGCTGTAGCCGCCTTTCTGGAGGCCGATGAGCCGGTCCAGCGGGACTGGCTGGCCGACGGCATGCCCAAAATCGTTTTGAAAGCAGATGATGAGGAAAAACTGCTGGCGCTCGAAGCGCTGGCGCAGGCACAAGCGATCCCGGCTTATTTGGTGGCCGATGCCGGTAAAACGGTGCTGGCTGAAGGAACTATTACCTGTTTGGGTTTAGGGCCGGCAGTTGAAGATGCGCTTGACGCCTTAACCGGAGACTTAAAGCTGTTGTAGTTTATTTTTATCCCCCCCTGTAGAACAATTTGCCAACTTGTTCTCCTTTTTAGGCTCCCTCATCCCCCAATGAGCCATTTGGGCTGCACCTCATCCCATGTCGATGTCCAAACTCCATAGTTTTGCGGCAAAAAAAGCGGTCTCGTTTTCTAGGAATGTGTTTTTGGGCTGAATAAGCCACATCTGAGTTTTCAAACACGGCTTATTACGTTTAAAAATGACATCTGAGTTTTCAGACACGCCTAATTACGTTTGATAAGGGACATCTGAATTTTCAGACACGCTTAATTACGTTTGATAAGGGGCATCTGAATTTTGAAACACGCCTAATTACGTTTGATAAGGGGCATCTGAATTTTGAAACACGCCTAATTACGTTTGATAAGGGGCATCTGAATT
>JAGRBZ010000760.1 GCA_020433805.1 Anaerolineae bacterium | reverse complement strand
GTTACCACTTTTATATTTGTGAATAATAATACAAGATATTCACGAATTTGTCAAATTTACACTAAAGCTAAAACCAATCGCCTCCTTGAATAAAGAGAGGGGAGTCGGCGATGATCTGATCGAGCCAGGAGCATGTGTCTTCGCTGGCTTTGAAACGCCCAAGGAGATTGGCCTCACGGGCTTTGAGATAGCCACACAAAACCTGGGTCAGCGTACCGATGTCGGTTTCGACTTGAATTTTTGCATCGTTGGCTTCTTGAGTTTCGGGGCGGCCATCGACCAGACGGAAGAGGATTGGTTCCTCATTGGCCGGGATAAGCGGATCGGTTATTTTAAAGACGCGTTCGCCCGACATGCCCCGGGTGTAGAAGCGGGCCGTAAATGCTTCCGGCACGTGGATGATGCGGGCCATAGGGCCGGGAGTAACGTGACACAGATCGTTGAAGAGCCAGCCGCGATTTTGGGCATCGTGGGCTACGGGTTGGTGCAGGCTGTGGCGCAGCAGCGTATGCGGAGGAGCCAGATACTCGATGACATCGGCCTCTTTTTGCGTGGCCAGATAGCCGGCTAAAGCTTGATAAGCCGGACCTTCGGGGGCGAACATCTCTTTTATATGAAAGACCGACTCGTTTTTGCTGTTGGTGCGAAGATCGTAAGCGATGTAGCCTTCGATCATGCCGTCGTTATCGAATACAACAATTTTGGACCAGCTTTTGATGAGCTTATCCCACCAGGCATCGGTGCGGGTGAACCAGCCGTTGTGCCAGGTCATCTGGCCCTTGTACATCACACGCATGATGCGCAGGTCATTGGGATGGAACGGGCGTACCTGCCCTTCGCTTTGGACACTTCCATTATAAGAGTTAAGAATGTTGGTTCGATGTAAGCGATAGGCGTGCAGGTCGCCCACGGTTTTGTAATTGAATTTATTGTAATATTTGTGAGAGAATGGGAACAGGGCCGACATCGCCTGCCGTTCGCTATAGGCTCGTAAAATAGCAAAGCGCATCATTTTTGCACCGATACCTTTACGCCGAAATTCCGGCAGAACGGACACGCCGGCAACCGCGCCTACTTTGACCGGTACGCCGCTTAGCCACATTTTGGCAGGAAAAACGGTTGCGGTACCGACCACTTTGCCGCCAAATTCGGCTACCAAAATGTCGGAAAGATCGTAACGCGGATCACTTCTGAGGGCGGCCAGCGTTTTATCTTTGTCGCGGCCAAAGCTAATAGCCCGAATATGGGCGACAACTTCTTCTTCGTTGGCTTGAGCCGGTCTGACGATTACGGTATCGATGTTCATGATTCTTCTCTTTCTTTATTGAAGTGAGCAAGTACGGCATCCACTGCTTCTTGGGCCGTGCGGGTAACAATGACGAGTTCCTGGTGCGCGGGCTTGATGTAGGTGGGGTCGATAAAGGCGGCCAGCGTACGCTGCCATAGTCCGCCAACGGTGACGATGGGTAAGGGAGGTCGTTCTCCGGTTTGAACAAAACTCCAAACGAGCGAGAGTTCGGACAGCGTGCCGATGCCACCCGACATAACGATAACGCCGTCGCAATTTTCAACGAGATGGAGCAGTCGCTCACGCAGAGTTTGATGCTTGATTTCTTCTTTGACCCACTCATTGGGTGGGGCGGGTCTAAATTGCTCGATTTGAGCGCTTGTTATTCCGATGATATGTCCACCAGCTTCAGCCGCTCCCTGACTGGCAGCAGCCATAACACCGGAATAGCCGCCTGTCTGCACAATACAGCCGGCCCGAGCCAGCAAGCGACCTACCATCCGTGCCGCTTCGTAATCGGCGCTGCCGGGTTGGGGAGCACTACTGCCAAAGACACTAACAACTTTCTTTTTAAGCGTCACAGGTCAACATCCTCTGGGGTATGAACCCAGCACTTTGAAAAACGATGTTATTTCTTGAAGATGGTTAAGTGCATTCTGACAGCGTTCTTCTTGCAAGCTGCCAATGAAATCGATATAGAAGAAGTATTGCCAGCGCTTATCTTGCAACGGTCGAGACTCGATTTTTGTCAGGTCTATATCGCGCAGGGCGAAAACAGCCAAACTTTTGAAGAGCGAACCGGGGACGTTATCCATCGAAAAAACAATGGATGTCTTAGCATCGGCTTGAGGCACTACCGGCTCGGGAGAGATGACAACAAAACGGGTGTAGTTTTCGGAACTGTCCTGCATGTCGGCTTTGAGAATATTCAAACCGTAGATTTTAGCCGCACGTTCACTGGCAAGCGCCGCGCTGTCGGTGGCGTTATTTTCGATAAGTAGTTTAACGCTGCTAACGGTATCGCGGGTGGTTAGCTGTTCAACATTGGGCAGCACGCGTCTAAGGGTGTGTTCGCATTGGGATAAGGGCTGAGCGTGCGAGTAGACTCTTTTGATGTCGGCTAGTTCGACGCCGGGCAGGGCCAGCAATTGATGGGCAATATGAATTTGCGACTCGCCGATGATCGACAAATCGTGGCGCAGCAGCAGATCGTAATTGCGATGGATACTGCCGGCCAGCGAATTTTCAATTGGCACGATACCTCGATCGGCATGGCCGTTCGTGACAGCTTTGAATATAGCATCGAAATCACTTTTGCCGATAGCCTCGATGGAGTCGCCAAAGAAGGCAATGGCGGCCGCATCGGAATATGTTCCCGGCCCACCAAGCACGGCCACACGCAAGGGATGATCACTCATGTGGGAACCTC
>JAGRBZ010000759.1 GCA_020433805.1 Anaerolineae bacterium | reverse complement strand
CGTCGTTCCTCCTCGAAATGACATGCCAACTGCGTAAGTCATAATAAAAACAGCGCATGATAAATTGGTTAAAACGTTTTGTTCCCTTGGTTATGCTCACTGTCCTGGCCCTTGCCTGGGCTTCACCCCACCTGACCGCCTTAACTCCGGCCCTTGCCTACCAAATTGACCAAACAGATATTCCCCAAATTGAAGCGATTTATAATTTCGGTGTACCGGCCGGTAATGCAGCCACGCCTCGACATCTGGCCTTAGACAGTGAAGCGGAACGTGTCTATATATTGAACAGCGGGCTGCCCAACCTTGCCGAAGGAAACGGCCTTACCGTTTTCGACATAGACGCCGGCGAGATTGTCGAGCATGTCACCATTAATGAAGGCAATAACGAGACCCTTGGCCTCCAAATTGATCCTGCCAGCGGTTTTATCTATGCCCTGTGGCGGAAAACACTCGACGACACCCCCACCACGCTCAGCGTAATCGACAGCCAATCGTTAGAAACCATACAAGTTATCACCGGTGTTAAATCGATGGCGGCGGCCGAGAATATGCTCTATACCGCCACTGAAGATGAATTGACCCGCTTCAATGCCAGCACCGGCCTGCTCAGCGAAAGCTGGGAACGCGAGTTGACGCCTGCAACACCCGGCCCGTTGGCGGTCGATCAGGCCAACGATCGCCTCTATTTTGCCCGCTCGACCCAAGGCGTGTGGAGCCTCGAAATTTTCGAGGCCGAAACGCTGGAACCGATTATGTCCTACCCCGCCGAAGGGCAAATTCTCAAGATATTCCCAACACCCACCACCGACGAAGTCGTCCTCGTTGTCAATATCGACGAATTTATGATGCTTTATCGCCTGACGCTGGACGGCGAGCTAGCCGATTTCCCCTTTGAAATCGGTCCCCGCTACGGGGCCACCGGCATTGCCATGGCCCCCGACGAGAGCGCCCTGTACTTCAGTAAAGGTCAACCCGCTCCGGCCAACCTGTCGGGAACGAACACCGGCGGACCGGCCCTGGGCGGCTTAACCGTAGATACGCTGCTCCCGCTTGACGATATTCCGCTGCTGACCACCTTTGAAGCTATCACCATCGATTCTGACACGCAGCAAGCCTTTGCGCTATACCCCTTCGATAACATCCTCTACCAGATTGACCTGGAGGAGGCTTCATACACGATCATCAAAACGGCCATCGAACTCAAAGATGTCCTGCTCGATGCCGAAGCGGATCGGATTTTTGTCTCCGACACGGCCAATCGCATCCGCATGCTGGATAGCGACACCTTAGAAGTCCTGGACGAAACTATTCTAAAGGGCAACACGGTCGATTATGGGTTCGAACGCGGGCGCAACTCCGGCCAGCTTGAGCTTGATGTCGAACGAGAGCGGCTGTATGTGAGCGGCTATCCGGCCACCGTTGTAGACACCAACAACCTGCTTGAGTTAGCCACGCTGGATCTGGGCGGTCAGGTTATCCCCAACCCTGCCACCGACGAAATCTACCTGACCAACTGCGGCATAACCGTTCTTGAGGCCGATACCCTTAGCAATGAAACGCTCATTCCCGGCTCCGGTCCGGTCGATGACACCCCCGTGCCGGTACCGGACCCCTGTGTTGTCTCCAGCCGGCTCGATGCTGAAAATCAGTGGCTCTATGGTATCGTGTCGAACCGGATAGCCGGCTCCAACGCCGGTACCTTTCTGCACGTCTATGACAACCTGGCCATTGAACCAACGCGCATCTTCACCGACTCGGAGATTAGCGTGCGCGACACGGAGCCGGATGAAATCAACCAGCGAGCTTTTGTGAGCTACATTCGCGAAAGTCACCGTCGCTTGCGCACCCTCGATATGACAGCGTCGCCGGTTCCCACCTACGTTAACCAACTTTTGGGCGTCCACGGCGACATGCGATACCAACTTGACACCGACCGCCTTTACCTGAGTGATGTTGATCAACCGCGTTTACTGACCCTTGATGCGGAGACCCTCAACGTGGTGGGCGAAACCCGCCTGCCGCCCCACCGCAACTATCGCCTGGTCGAAATCGATCCGGTCGACGAACGCCTGTTTCTTATTGGTCTTGGCGGAGAGCTGTTGGTCGCCTCCCCCGGCAGTACGCCCGATGCCGACATCGAAGCGCTGGTTGTGCCGGAACCGGAGGAGCCGCATTTGCCTAACGGTACCGTTTTAGCCCTCGACTTTAGCGATCAAACGACCGTCGCCCGTATCGATTCCAGCTTGACAGACTTTACCTACAGCACCCGGCTCTACCTGAGCGACGACGACGGCAAAACGTGGGCCGATCTCAGCGAATCGCTGCCGCAGCTTCCGGCCAGTGCGGTGGCGCTCTCACCCAATTTCGAAACCGATCAGACCCTCTTTGTCGGCCTGATGGCTCCCGGCCAAACGGGCGGACTGTATAAATCGACCGACGGCGGGCAAAGCTGGCAAGCCGCGATGAACGGGCTGCGCGATGTATGGATCAAGGCGCTGTACATCTCGCCCAACTTTAGCCAAGATAATCTTATCTTTGCCGACACCGTCTATGGTGGCCTTCATCAATCGCTTGATGGTGGCCAAAGCTGGACGGCCCTCACGGAGCTGTCGCCTAACGCGCTATTTCCGGCGGCCGGTTCCGCCAATCCGGTCGCGTTTAGTGATGATGGCGTCATCCTGGCCAGCCAATCGCTGCCCGATGTCGTCGAAGGTGTGGTTTTGTCTA
>JAGRBZ010000758.1 GCA_020433805.1 Anaerolineae bacterium | reverse complement strand
GGGTACAGGAGGGCGAGCAGGAAGAAGATACGGTCTAGAGAATGGCCCAGGCGAACCTTGAGCGTATCATCAAAAAGTTCATCCCGCCCCTCACGACTCAGATCTTCATTCAACACAAAAAGCCAATAATAATGGCGGAGTTCGGCGTCGAGTACCTGATGGACGGTCTCTTCGTTCACTTCAAAGTTGACCTCTGCTCCGCGCAGGCCGGCCAAGGCCTTTAGGATCGATGTGCGGATAGTCTCGGACGGTTCTTCAAGGTGATTGAGGAGTATAGCGGCGGCTTGCGGTGTGCCAATCCGTTCGAGAATTTCGGGAATACGCCGGCATATGTTTTTATCTTGTTGATGATCAGACATGGCCTCACCTAAGACCGACTCTATACCCGGACCATAGCGAACCAGGGCATCGACAGCAGCCAAACTGGTGGCCCGCTGGTTAAGCTTGAGAACCAAGAAAGGAATCAACTCCGGAGAACGCAGATTGCCCGCTGCCTGGATTGCGTTGGTTTGAACTTCGATGTGCTTATCCTCCGACAAGCCAATCAGCGGCTCATAGAAATTATGGGTCTGAAGCGCCCCCAGCACGCGGGCACCCTCGGCGCGCATGTTCGGTTGGTCACTTTCCAGCATTTGCTTAAGATGCTCAGCGGCATGCAATACGCCGTCAAGACCGCCATACTTAATGAGGCCCAGCACAACTCCCCCTTTCACTGTGGCACTGGAGGCCTTGAGGAAGGGGATGATGTAGGGCACCGCCTGAGAACCGTTGATAGTACAGAAAGCCAAAAAAGCGGCGGCGCGGACTTCGTCCTCAGGCGCGTGAAACAGCGCCATGAGGGGCTGGGCATAATCGGTATTACCCTCGCGTCCCAGGTAGCGGACGGCCGTCAATCTTACCTCCGCTGAGGGGTGTTCCAGAAGCGATGCCACGTGTGGATCCCAGTTAACCTTGGGTACAGCCTCGATCAGTTTTAGGGCATGAAGGCGTTGTAATTCATCGGGATTCTGCAAGGTCGAGGCCAATACTTCCACTGTCGTTTCATCAGAAATATCAATGGCTTCCTGCTCCAGGTTTAAGCGGCGCTTTTGCAAGTTTTTGGCCAGCGCTGACATATATTGGCGGCGCGCCCTGAACACAATGACCACCCAACCGGCTATCAGGACGAACACCAGCAACGACCAGGGCACAACCGTCACGCCCTGCACGTAGCCTAAGACCAGGAATAAAACTCCACCCACACCAATAATGGCCGGCTTGAAAATGCCGTCGATGATGGCCTTGGCGCGTGCCCGCAAATCGGCCGGTATGGGTAAATAGAGCAGATTGAGGGCCGCTGCGTTAATACTATGTTGAAACACTCCACCGGAGGCGCGAGCCACCGTTACCGCCCACAGCGCACCACTACTGACCAGAACAAATGACGATCCGAGAGCAAAACTGATCGGCACAAGCAGGAGAGCAACCAACAGACCAAAGTGCTTCATAACCCGGCTAGCGACCACAAACTGCATGATGGCGCTAGCTATACCGGTCCAGAACAAAAATGTCCCCAGAAAGGCCGCCATACTGCTCGCATCTGAGGCGAAAGTGGCCTGCAACGTCAGATCAAACTGGTAATCGACAATGTTGACGACCAAGGTCATTATAACAATGATGCCGGTTAATGTCCCAAATAATGGCACGCCTTTCAACGCGCGCATGTTTTCAGAGAAGGAATAGCTTTGGGTTTGGGCGATTGTTTTAGATTTGGACAATAACTCATCCAAAACCAATTTGTACTTATGCCCCAAGGTCATGGTACAAGCAATGATGCCGACTTGCGCCAAGGCGATAAAAAAAATGAGATTCTGGGGAGCAACATAGACGACCATCCCCCTGAGAGCCGCACCGCCGATGATGGTGGCCATGGCTCCACCCCCGGAAATGAGGCTAAACAGGCGTTTGGCCTCGCGGGAGTTTAAGATTTCGGAGGCCAGGGTCCAAAACTGGATGAGACTGAGGACTTGCACAACCTCGAAGTAAACATACATACCGCCTAAGGTTAATAGACTATTGGCATAGGGGGTTTCGAGTAAAGCGCGAAATAAGAGCACCCCGACAATCATCATGCTTGTTGAGCCAACAATCAGCCGGTCCCGGCGGTAACGCGTGGCTATGCCGGCATACAGACTCCCGCCCAGCATGATGCCAAACGTTACACCGATGTATCGATAAGGGATAGCTTCTTTGGGAAGCGCACTGAGGAATAAGGCCCGGCTTACCGTTTGGCTGATGACAACATTTCCGCTGATTAATAGGAAATAGTAGAGAAACAGCAGCCCCACCGTCATTTCTTCGCCGGGGCGAATTTTGAAGATCGATTGCAGAATGTTCTGATTTGTTGACTTATCAGACATATTTGATTTCGGTCTAAACTAGCTGGGCCATATAGTCGCTATGCTAGTGCTGCCAAACCGCCTACTCTACAAAGGGAACTGCAAACTGTTGTATTAGGCTGTCATCGGATGACCTGGATAATGCAGATCAAAGATGCCTTCACGGGCCAGGTTCATCAAATCATTAAAATAGGTTAGTGTCATTCGTTTTTCGCCACAACGATTCATAAAACGTAGTGCGTATTGCGTAGTACGTAAAAAAGCACTCAATACGCATTACGTGGTGAGTCGCAGCACATAGTGAACAGATAATAGATGGAGGTGTAGTCGCAGGACATAGTAGACACATTAAC